>NZ_BBSK01000133.1:0-28234 GCF_001319805.1 Burkholderia sp. E168m22 | reverse complement strand
GCTGCAAGACGATGTTGCCGAGTCCGGCCTGGTGGACAAGGAAACTGGCAAGGTAATCGCGGCGGTGACGTACGACCGTAAGGAAGACGGCACGGCGGACCGCGGCTCGGTGACGCTGGGTGGTGCGGGCGCAGCAGCGCCGGTGGCATTGAAGAACGTCGCAGCCGGTGCGGTAAACGCGACGAGCACGGAAGCGGTGAACGGCTCGCAGCTGTACGGCACGTCGCAAAGCGTGGCAAGCGCGCTGGGTGGCGGTTCGACGGTAGACGCGGCGGGCAAGGTGACGGCACCCAACTACCACGTCGGCGACAAGACCTACGGTAACGTGGGTGACGCGATCGTTGCCGCAGCCGAAATGGGCAGCGGTACGGACCCGAACGCGGTTGCATACGACGATGAAGCCAAGAGTGCGGTCACGCTGGCTGGCGAGCAAGGCACGGCGCTGAAGAACGTTGCAGCGGGCGCCGTGAATGCAACGAGCATGGAAGCGGTGAACGGCTCGCAACTGTACGGGGCGTCGCAAAGTGTGGCGAGTGCGCTGGGCGGCGGTTCGACGGTGGACGCAGCAGGCAAGCTGACGGCACCGGCGTATACGCTGGACGGCGGCAAGACGACCGCGCACAACGTTGGTAACGCGGTGTCGAACCTGGACGGCCGTGTGACGACGAACGCGACGAACGTCGAGACGCTGCAAGACGATATTGCCGAGTCCGGCCTGGTGGACAAGGACACGGGCAAGGTGATAGCAGCGGTGACGTACGACCGTAAGGAAGACGGCACGGCGGATCGCGGTTCGGTGACGCTTGGCGGTGCGGGCGCGGCAGCGCCGGTGGCGTTGAAGAACGTTGCAGCAGGCGTGGATGATAGCGACGCGGTGAACGTCGGCCAGTTGAACACCGGGTTGTCCGATATGAAGCGCGAACTGGCTGAAGGCAACATCGATCTGAAGTACATCAAGGTCCGGGCCAGCGACGCACCCGCGACCGCTACTGGCGCTCAGTCTGTCGCGATCGGTTCAAAGGCCTTGGCAGGCGGTTCGAATACATTGGCGCTGGGTGCCGGTGCGCGTGCGCTCGCGAGCGGATCGGTTGCGCTGGGTTCCAACTCCGTTGCGAACGAGGCGATGACGGTGTCCGTCGGTGATGACGGGACCGAACGCAAGATCGTCCACGTGAGAGCGGGGGACGTCACAGCCAGGAGTACGGATGCGATCAATGGATCGCAGTTGTTCGAGGCGCTGGGCAAACTGAAATCCCGTGTCGCAGCTGAGCAGTCGCACCTGTTGTCTCGGGTCAATGCGCTTGCGGATTCGGACGAGTCGAATTCCCTGGTCGCGGTCGACGGTATGGGGGGGACGAACTCGGCGAGTATCAGCGGGGGCGATCCGGAGAGCACGACGGCCGCCGCGATCGGCGTGGAGGCTCATGCGGCAGGGGCAAACGCGATCGCGCTCGGGCTGAACACTGGGGCGCTATCGGACGAGTCGGTTGCGATCGGCAATATGGCGCAAACAGGCGCGGACCAATCGTACTCGGTGGCCATCGGTTCGAAGGTGACGACCAATGGCGCGGGAGCGCTGGCGATCGGCTCGAACGCGAAGGCGAACGGCGAGAATGCGGTCGCGGTCGGCAATAACGGCATCAAGGCGATCGGTGAAAGTTCAATTGCGATCGGCAATGCAGCAGAAGCCGCAGTAGGTGCGACCAATGGCATTGCGCTGGGTACGAGTGCGAGCGTTGCACCGAACGTGGCTAATGCGATGGCGCTGGGTGCCAATACCAGCGTGGACGACAAAGCGAACGGTGCCGTGGCGCTGGGCGCAGGCGCCAAGGCGACGCGTGCCAATACCGTTTCGGTGGGTAATGCCGGCAGCGAGCGCCAGATCGTGAACGTTGCGGCGGGTACGCAAGGCACCGACGCGGTGAACGTGACGCAGCTCAGTGGCGTAACGACGGCGCTGGGTGGCGGTGCGGGTATTGGCGCCGATGGCAGCGTGACGGCACCGAAGTACCACGTCGGCGACAAGACCTACGGTAACGTGGGTGACGCGATCACGGCTGCGGCGGAAACCGGCGGCGGTGGCGGTACGGATCCGAACGCGGTTGCATACGACGATGCGGCGAAGAGCACGGTCACGCTGGCTGGCGAGCAAGGCACGACGCTGAAGAACGTTGCAGCCGGCGCGGTGAATGCGACGAGCACGGAAGCGGTGAACGGGGCGCAACTGTATGGTGCGTCGCAGAGCATGGCCAATGCGCTCGGCGGCGGCTCGCAGGCAGGCGCCGACGGCACGATCTCCGCGCCGAGCTACTCGCTCGCGGGCGGTACGACGACGGTGAACAGTGTCGGTGCGGCGATCGGCAATCTCGACGGGCGGGTGACGGCGAACACCGGCGATATCTCGACCCTGAAGGATACGATCGCGAACAGCGGTCTGATCGATCCGGAAACCGGGCAAGCGGTCGCAGCGGTGCGCTACGATCGCAACGAAGACGGTTCAGCGAATCGTGCGTCGGTCACGCTCGGGGATGCCGGTACAGCGGTTGGCCTGCACAACGTGGCGGCCGGAGCGGTAAGCGCGACGAGCACCGATGCGGTGAACGGATCGCAACTGCACGGCATGGCCACAAGTGTCGCGAATGCGATCGGGGGCGACACGACCGTCGATGAAAACGGGCAGGTTGCCGTCAATTCGATCGAAGTGGGCGGTCACAAGTACGCGACCGTCTCGCAGGCGGTGCAGGCGGCCGCGGCGTATGGCGCCACCGATTCGCTGGCAGTGCGCTATGACGTCGACTCGCACGGCAACCCGAACTACGGTTCGGTGACGCTGGGCGGCCCTGCGGCGGCGCCAGTGATGCTGACCAACGTTGCAGATGGCAAGAGCCAGTACGACGCAGTGAACTACGGCCAGCTGTCGTCGCTGAAGACCAACTTTGAAAACCGCCTCGACACGATGGACGATCGCGTCAGCAAGATCGAAACCACCGGCGGTTCGGGCGGCGACTCGCGCCGTACGGTCGGCAACGATCTGATCAGCGGTTCGGGCGAAGCGGGCCAGGCGGTGACGGCGGCCCAATCCGGCAACGGCAGCAACAACGTCGCGATGGGTTCGGGCTCGACGATCAACGACGATGCCGGCAACGCCACGGCAGTCGGCGCGAACGCGACGGTGCGCGCCGCGGGCGGCACGGCGATTGGCGCGGGTGCTGATGCACACGCGGCCAATAGCACCGCGATCGGCCAGGACTCGTCGGCTCACGGCGAGAACAGCGCGGCGATCGGTCAGGGTGCGAAGGCACGCGGCGACAACAGCGTTGCGATTGGTGCGGGCTCCGTCGCGAACGAGGACAACACGGTCTCGTTTGGTGACGGCTCCGACCAGGGCAAGCGCCGGATCGTCAATATCGCGGATGGCGTGAATGCGTCGGATGCGGCGACCAAGGGGCAGCTCGACCGGGCGGTTGGCGGGCTGCAAGGTCAGATCAACGGCGTATCGCGCAATGCCTATTCGGGTATCGCGGCGGCAACGGCGTTGACGATGATCCCGGGTGTCGACCCTGGCAAGACGCTGTCATTCGGTATCGGCAGTGCGAGCTACAAGGGCTATCAGGCGGTCGCGTTCGGCGGGGAGGCCCGCATCAACAAGAACCTGAAGATGAAGGCCGGTGTGGGCTTGTCGAGCGGTGGTAACACTGTCGGCCTGGGGGCATCGTATCAGTGGTAACTGCCTGACTGACGGAGCGGGGCAACCCGCTCCCGTATTTCCGGACCCGCCTCGCGCGGGTCTTTTTATGTATACCCAGCATGTGAGGTCGGACGGAATTCGTAGAGGCCAACAGGTGCTTGAGCTTGTTGTTATCCCGCTCCAATTCCTTCAGGTGCCGCGCTTCGGGGCCGTCATCCCGGCGAACCTGGTTTTTCAGTTGTGGTAGGTCGCTTCGGAGATCCCGTAATTGCGGCACAGCTCTGATGGCTTCATGTCAGTCGCCCTTCCTTCAAGATGCCGATGATTTGTTCTTCGGTGAACCGCGTTCGCATGAACGGCAAGGTGATCATCGATTTTGCAACTGGAATAATCTAATTAAGATGATTTGGTGGCGAGGTGTTGCGGATTGTCACGGGAGACTTGATCGATTTTCGAACGTTAAAGAAAATTCAGATTTTCCAAATATAACTAAAACTATGATGGCTCTGTTGCTGGTTTTTCTTGCGATTGTCGGTGCGGCTTTTGTCGCTCTTGGCGTGAACGGGGTAAGGCGTTCGCGAAAATATAGGTGGCAATCGGAAGGTGGTTCGGGGGCCGAGCGTCAAAGTCTTGCGAAGGGAGTTGAGCCGCTCGCGCCGGGGCGTGCGCAGTTCGAGAGCGAGTTGCTTGTGGAGCGTGGACGAGTGGCCGGAACGGCAGTGCCTGACGTCGGAAGTCATCCTGACTGCCCGGATAAGCTCACCGCGAGGCGCGGTCCAATGATAAAAAGCGAGCCCAAACCTTTGCTCGCGGGCGCAGCTCCTCATGGACATCGGGCACTTACCGCTGCGCAAGAGTCAGAGTTTTATGATCGATTGTGCACTGCATTGCCGGAGGCGGACATTTTCAAGAAAGTTGCTTTGAAAGAGCTCGTTGATGCTGAGCATAATGATAAATCGAATATCAAACTATATAATAGAAAGGTTTTCGATTTCGTGGTTCGTGGAGGCGATGGTGGCTTATTGTATGCTGTTGAGTTGGATGATAGGTCGTGTGCGTGGCAATATACTCGCCGAGATGATTTGTTGAAAGATGACGTTGCACGGGCCATTGGGTTGCGCGTGATGCGGTATTGGAGCGTCAAGACTGATTTGACCGTGCTGAGGCGAGATTTTGAGTCGTGCGCGGCTCGCTCATTTGGACGGCGGAGTTAACCTATTATTTCATGGCAACGTGGGGCGTGGTTGATTCCTACAGGTGCAATCGACATCGGCTGCTGATAGATATGCCGAGACATGTCATTCGATGATGCAATTCAATGTGACAGAAGGGGTGCTAGCTTCCAGCCTGCAGGTGCTTCCGACATTCGACCTAATCGAGATCGTTGTTGCGCTTGTACTGGGTGGAATGGCCAAGGGCATCACCGGCATCGGCGTGCCGCTGATTGCGATGCCGATCGTCAGCCAGTTCATGCCGATTCGGGATGCAGTATTGCTGCTGTCTATGCCGATCATTCTCGGCAACATTCCGCAGGCGCTCGAAGGTGGTCAGGTGCTTGCAACGGCGCGGAAAATCGCCGCGCCGATCGCATGGACGGTATTAGGTAATATCGTCGGCGTGGCGATCCTCCTCTCGCTGAACTCGGGTCACGCACAGGCAGCCTCTGGCGCAGTACTGATTGTGGTCGCGACACTGATGCTCGCGGCACCGAAGCTCAATTTGGCACCCGCATGGCGCAAACCTGTTGGTTTCACGCTCGGCTTCGGTGCGGCAGTGACGGAGAGCATTGCGTCGGTTCCCGGCCCGTTGCTTGCCACTTACTTGATTTCGTCCGGAGCGAGCGGCCGGGCGTTTACGAAGCAGATCGCGATCATCCTCGTGGTTTCGGTCGTGACGCTGCTCACTACGTTCAGCGGCGCCGCGCAGGCGAGCGGTGCGGATCTCGCGATTTCGGTGGCCGCCACGCTGCCAGCGATTGCCGGCATGTGGCTGGTTCGTCCGCTGCGGGACAAGATGTCCCCTGAAATTTTCAGGACGGTCGTCCTGCTGTTCGTGCTCATCGCAGCGGCGCAAATGATCTGGAAATCTGGCGTGTTTCGACATGGCGGATCACTCGCCACTGGTGCGTGCCTTGTTAAGCCGTGTGATGAGTTGTTCGACTTTGGTGCAAAAGACCGCCAATGCCGCCTCTTGACCCGAGAGGTCACCCAGCCGAAGTTGGGCGGCCAGTTTTTCACCGTAATCCCCCAAAGCACCTGAGCCGAACAATTTGCTTGCGCCAGCTATCCGATGGATGCGGTCGGCGGCGGCTACCGCGTTTTTGTCGGCTACTGCTGCCTGAAGGAAGGCAATATCCTTCAAGGTCTCTGTCACGAACCCTTGAATCAATATCGGCGGGTATGCGCCTTCTTCGGGCGAGGGATGCTGGGCCAGACTGCTAATTGAGTCTGGCCGTGTCGGGCAAGGCGAAATTCCAATCCAATGCGCGAGTTTGTCACGCAGCACGGCTAAGGTTGTCGGTTTGATGAGCAGGCCGTCCATGCCGGCTTCCGCGCATCGGATTGCTTCATCGGGCAACGCGCTTGCAGTCAAGGCAACAATGGGGGTATCCCGTGATCGATGTTCCCGGGAGCGGATGCGTTTCGTCAATTCATAGCCGTCCATCTCCGGCATCGCGCAATCGGTGAGTATCAATGCGAAGTCGGAATCGTCCAGTACTCGGAGTGCGTCCATGCCGTTGGATACCGCAACAGCGGTATAACCGAGTCGTTCAAGTTGCGCCTTGATGACCAGGCGATTGACCGGATGGTCGTCGACGACAAGAACTTGAATTCCCGACGTTTGATATTCGACGTGCAGATTCCGGATATCGTTCTCGGCGGATGGAGTTGCACCGACGACATGTAGACAAAGTGCTTCGACCGCGGAGTACATCAACGGATTGTGGCTGAGCCGACAGGTGCCGTCAGCCGAGATCTCGTAGCCCGTTGGAGTCGGGGCGTCCGTTAGTCCGATAGCTGGCTTGTCATTATCGATTGCCTCGAGTCGACTTTCGTCGATAAAGTGTATGTCTGCCTGTGAGGCGGCTCCCGCAGGGATGATACCTAGCGGTGTCAAGAGTTCGCATAACGCTGCGGCTAGCGCCGGGTCGGACGACGCGATATGTGCATGTTTTCCCGCTAGCGGCGTGGAACGAGTCTGCAACTGTACGTCCAGGTCCAGTTCAACCGTGACTCGAGTGCCGAAATCCGGCGTGCTCTCGATGTGAATGAATCCATGCATCAGCTCGACCAAGCGTTTGCAAATGGCCAAACCCAATCCAGTGCCGCCGAAGCGACGTACGATCGAAGTGTCGGCCTGCGTGAAGGGCGCGAACAGGCATTGCAGTTGCGCGGGCGCGATGCCAATGCCCGTGTCATGTACCGTGAAGTGCACACGCTGGCACGCTTCCCGTTGGTCGAAGACGGAGATGCTGATGCCAACCTCGCCGTTTTCCGTGAACTTGATCGCGTTGCTTATCAGATTAATGAGAATCTGGCGAAGGCGCAGACCGTCGACGTTCAATTCGGCGGCGAGTTGGTTACTGACGGAATTACGAACGACAAGGCCCTTATCGTGAGCCAACGTCGAGGCCATGGCGCTGACGCCGTCCACGAGTGCCCGTAGATCAGTCGGTTCCGTCACGATCTCCAAGTGTCCGGCATCTATCTTCGAGAAATCGAGAACGTCGTCGAGAATCTGCATCAACGTCATCGCAGATTCCCCGATCATGTGAAGCATCCGTTGCTGCTTTGTGCTCAACGATTCGTGGCGCAACAGTTCCAACATCCCTATGATCCCGTTCATCGGCGTGCGGATCTCGTGGCTCATGGTGGCGAGAAATCGCGACTTCGACGCTGCCGCTATTTCAGCCGCTTCTTTCGCACGGGCGAGCTCTTCCCCCTGCGCCTTCGCGTGAGTGACGTCCGACCAGACTCCGCTCCAGAACATCGTGCCGTCTGGCTCCGTTTGCGGCGTCGCTTCGGTGTGGATCCATCGCTCGCGGCCATGTGACATACATCGAAAATCGATAGAGATCGGCGTCATGGTAAGCGCCGAGTACTTGACGGCGGTTTTAATGAGAGGCCTGTCGTCGGGGTGAACCCGCGAGAGCGCCGTAAGCGCATCGGCTTCCATCGTCAGCGCATCCAGATTCCACATGGCACGCGTATCACCACCTACATAAGGAAACCTTAGTGCACCATCCGGTGTATGGCGAAGTTCGAAGACGACCACCGGAAGATGAGAAGTCACGCGTCTTAAACGTTGATCCAGAGCACGCGCACGTTGTTCTGCGTCGCGAATGGTCGTCACATCGACCAACGTCACCAGAAGGCCACCTGGCTTTCCGCTTGGCAATTGAAACGGATGCATCCAGTACAACCAAGACCGCAGCTTATGGTCGCCGTCCATCAGGTTGACCTCGGCATGATGGGCTCGATTTTGATCTTGGACTTGCTCGCTCATGGCGTGGATTTGCTTACTCCATGCGGGCTCCACCGGTAAAGCTTCCAGCGTTGTTCGACCAATCAAGTCCTCACGCTTCACCGAGAATGCGGTTTCATAGGCATGGTTGAGCGCGATATATCGGTTCGCACTATCTTTGGCGGCCAGCGGATACGGTAGCGACTCCATTAGCGCTTCACGAAAGCTAAGCTGGTCTGCCAGCTCATGCTCGACCGCCCGCCGCTGACGGACCTCGTGACGAAGCCGGATGTACGCGATGATAATGATCGCCAATATGACCGCAGCGCCTAGTAACGTAAGCTCGAAGGTCCTCCATGGCAGTCCGACTGAATAGCGAGGCCAAAGCCAACGGCTTCGAATCCGTTGCTGCTCCATTTTTGGCATCGCGGCGATCGCGTTATTAATTATAGGTACCAGTCTCTCATAGCGGCGGTTTATTGAAATGGTCAACCGACTCTCGATATTGGCAGGTGATGCAATCTTGAGAGCACCCGGGAAATAGCTCCTGATGTTGAAATCGACGATCGCTGCGTTTCCGAGATACGCATCGGCACGCCCCTCCGCTACCTCTTGCATCGCGTGATAGGCGTTCGTGGCCACGGCAATATCGGCGTCTGGCAGTTGGCGCAATACCTGAGCGGGAAGCTCGCTTGGATCCGAAATAACGATTCGACGGCCAGCGAGATCGACGATGCCTTGCGGCAGCGCGTGGGGGCGGGTAACGATGACGTCGGGAAGGGTAATAAACGGAGTGCTGTAGAGCAAGTCGTCGCCGTGCCCCGTCGGTGCATTGACAGGCGCGGCGGCATCCACTTGACCTGATTGCGCCAGGGACAAGGTTTCTGCCCACGACTTCGTTTTCACCAGTGCGAAGCGGATGCCAAGGGATTTCGAGATATATGCCAGATAGTCGGCGACGATGCCACTCGGGCGACCATTGGCATCAATGTAGGCGATCGGTGCCCAGTCGGGGTCAATGCCAAGTTTGATCGGAGGCAGCGAAGCCAGCCAGCGTCGCTCATCTGCCGTGAGTGCCAAACCGTGGGCCTCGTCAGGAATCTGCGGCGGCGACACCGGGTTTGTCGGCGAAGGTAGCGTCAACCGAAGCGCTGATGCTTCGATATTTTCAACCGTTGCCGAATCGATCAGACTCATAGTCAGGACGACTATGGCAATGATACTGCTCGACCGGGCACTTATCCAAAAGGTATTCTTCAAAATAACGGATTATGTGGAGTACGTTGTAACGCGCGCCGTATAGAGCATTTCAACTCGCCGTGTACCTCATCGCTTTGGGGCATGGATCTTGTGCCGGGGGAACCGTGACGTCCAATAGCGCTTGCAGTGAGGAGGGTAGTGTCAACCGTTGAGCCCGAGATTGGCGACGTACTCGTAGAGTTCCGCATCGCTTTTGAGGCCAAGCTTGCGCTTTGCCGATATCTTGGCCCAGCTGACCGTTTTGATTGTCCGATGGAGAACCTGGCTGACTTCAGCCGGTGATTTACCGCTGCCGAGAAGGCGTAACACTTCGAGCTCTCGAGGAGTCAAATTAGCAGCACGCCGGCTTTCCGTTTCGGTCAGCCCAAGCTTCGATAGTTCGAGTTGCAGCTTGGCACTGATGTAGACTGCCCCTCTCAGGGCGGCACGGACGGCAGCGAACAGTTCGGCCCTTTCCGCTCCTTTCTCGACGATGCCCAGCACACCCTCGTTCAACATCGCGCGTAACAGCCCGGCATTTGCCATGTTTGTGAGCACGATGACCGGTAAGGCTGCGTGTTCTCGTCGAATGATCGAGAGCATAGGCAATCCGTCGACACGTCCGGCGTTAGGCATCGAGAAATCGGTAATCACGACATCGCACGCGACGCGTGCCAAGATCGACATCAACTCCCTGGAGTCGCGAGCCTCCCCCACGACCTCGAGGCCGTTCTGCTCGATCAGAACGCGGCAGCCGAGCAGCATGATCGGATGGTCGTCTGCGAGTACAACACGGCATGCCATTCCAGACTCCCCACTAATTAGTATCGGCCGAGTTTGCCAAATGATATGGGGCCGATGTGCGCCAACCAAAAAGCCAGATTACGCCTGTGCGCTTCTCATAAATATCAGAATTGTCTGATTTCGAAAGTGCGCGCATCAATTTATATTGTTTTTTGATCGCGCCATGCCTCGCCGGCACTCCTCTTCAAAGGTGGTGGATTTGTACCGGCGGCGAGTGATCTGAGTGACCTGCCGGGGTCCTGGATTACCCGCTGTCGAAATGCAAGCGTGGTTGCCGTCAGGAAAACCGTAACCGCTCACGCTTTAGGCTTGGTCCTGATATTGGGTTGACGTACATCTGAAAGGTCTTCATTCCGGGCGTACCCGCCTCGTGATGTGGGCGCCCCAAAGCCGTGATGGCAATTCCTATGGGAGAAAAGCAATGCCAGTTGTCACCTTGAAGCTGCTGAAAGGCGCGTTTTCGCAAGAGAAGACGCAGCAGATGATGGATGGTGTTACCGACGCGATTGCGGCAATAGCGGGAGAGTATATTCGTCCGCACACGGTCGTCATTGTGGACGAAGTGTCGGACGGTCTCTACTCGTCGGGAGGCCACAAGGTGACGTTGAAGACGATCGACATGCTACGCATGAGAGGCGCCAAATCGTCGAACTAAGGACCTATCCGTGATTTCGTGGGCGGGCATATCATGAGGTGTAAAAGTCATGGATATGCCGCCAATGAAGAAGAAACAGACGGTGGCGTCCAAGGCAGCGGCCCGTGGGCCGCTGCCTGAATTGCCCAAGCCACTGCTGAACCAGTTGGTCAAGGGGCCGATGACGCCTGCCGAGGCGCAGGACCTGATGCTGGCGTTCAACAAGGCGGTCATCGAGCGCGCGATGGGCGCCAAGATGAATCTGCATCTGGGCTACCTGCAGAGCCCGTCCAAGCCGCTGGGCAGGCCAACGAGCGCAACGGCGCTGGCGGCAAAACGGTCATCACCGATCGCGGCCCGGTCCGGGGCGACGTTCCCCGCGATCGCGACGGCAGCTTCGAGCTGATCCCGATTCCCAAGCATGAGCGCCGCTTCACCGGCTTTGACGAACGCATCATCGCGTTGAACAGGGGGGCGTTCTGCACAAGCATTCCAGATCAATCGCGACCCCATTGGGCAAGCATAGCGACTGGCGTGCTTGCTTGCGGCGGAGCCGACATCGATGGTGATTCTCCAGGCACCGGCCACGACTCCGTAGGTGCTGCTGCCGGGAGCGTCCTGCTCGCGATGGCTGCCACCATCGTGCTTACTACACTGCTGCGGATGCAAGTCCGGGGCGGATGGGAATTCGGCCGACGCCGGACTGCGCTGATTCGTCCTTGGCTGATTTACGGCGGTCGGAACCCACAGCGATACTCGGCACTTCATTCAAATTGACGGAGGGGCGACGCGTCACGTGTCGGCAGAATCGTCGCTCACATACGGATATGCAGGACATTACCGGTCGTTTCGCGCTCCCGCTTACGCCCCCTTTTTCGGATGTGCCGCCGCCGTACGGGCGGTGCCGTAGCATGTGTGAGAAAAGGGGCGGCCCCGGGCCACGCGTGTTCGACTTGTGCTCCCACGGAATCTCGCGTGAGCAAGCAAAAGCGTCCGCGGCGGATTTCGGATCTGGCAACGCGGCATGGCTGCGTCAGCGTCCTGCGTCCCGTTCGTTGGGGCGGACGCTTGCCGTTGGCCTTGCGTTCGCGGCGTCGTGCTGCCTTGCGACACATATGCTCGAAAGCGGGCCAGCACATCTATCTCCCGACACCGTTTACCGGGGCGCGATCTCCGGTGTGTCGACGCGGCAATCGGCGCCAGCGCGCGTATCGGCCGCTGATGACGTAGAGGTGGGGGTGGGGTCCCATTCGCACGCGATGTCACGGTACGAGGTATCGCCTCGTGACCCCGTGCGCAACGCTGCCGCCCCGACGGCAGTGGCGAAATCTCACAACCGTAGCGGGCACACCTCGGTGCGAACGGTGCACACGAACGTGCAAGCCAAGGCCGAGCATGGAGCGTCGGTAGAGCGCTTGGCCGAAGGGCTTGACATGACCGACGCTGAATTCGCGCACTGGCTGGAAGCGACGCGGGATCACCCCCTCCGTCGAGAGCCCCTCTCCGAACAGGGCAAGTGGTACTTCGACTCCATCAACCACCCGCGCCTGCTCCCGTATTGACAGTGGACGACGCGTTCACGACCCAGCCGAAATCCTCACGATCCGAAGCCGTTCCGCCAGTGGGCACCCCATAACGCGTGATCGAACAATGCCATTTGATCGGGCGCGACATGCCATCTGCGCTGAGAACGGCGGGCATGAGCCACGTGCACATACCGGACGGGCTGCGCACGTAGGTTACAAACGCATCTAAGCGCCTTTCTCGCGCCATGGTCTTCGCAATGATGCACGATGAATGTGCTTTTTTCGCACCGACGATGAGAATTTTCTAGTCCCTTACGGCGATGTCGAGCGCTATTGTTCAGGCATTGGATTTCGCGCGACCGTAGGTGTCACGATCTCCAGCTTGGGATAGCGTACTGTCGCAGTGACTTGATACCTTCTGTCGTGTCGGAGGTGTCGCCACGACAGTTTTTTGATAGTCATGTTTGGAATTTCCATCGATGAGTTTTATTGATCGAGAGAGCTATTCGAGTTCGTTTTCGTCCGGCATGAATGCAGATGATTTTATTTCGGCACGGAAGATAAATATTGTCGTCGCAGACTCCTATCCGATGATAGTGCAGGGCCTGCGTCACATTTTCTCGAGTGTGGAAAGTATGCAAATCGTCGCCGAGGCGCATACGTTGTCCGGCATGGCCTCGATGTTGAGCACTTGCGAATGTGATGTGTTGATTTGCGATTATGCATTTGGCGACGATCCGGAGCCGGACGGGATGCGAATGCTTGAAACCATCCGCAGAAACCATCCGAACGTGAAGATTATCCTGTTGGCCGAGTTGAGGGATGGACTTTCCGTCCAGCGCGTGATGAAAAAGGGCGTATCGGCATTCGTTGTGAAATCGAGTGACGATTCACTTTCCTTGCCGAAAATCGTCGATAAAGTCATGCGCGGGAAAAGGTATGTGGACCCGGACATTGCGGGAGATATGCTGTGCGATTCGGGTCGGGGTGGTGACAGGCAGGCGCGAACCAATTTATTGTCACCGCGCGAGCTTGATGTGGTACGGCTTCTGTCGCGCGGAATGGCAGTCGGGGAAATCGCGGCAAAGCTCAGTCGAAGTCGGAAAACGATCAGTACGCAAAAGGCAAACGCAATGAAGAAGTTCGGCGTGAAGACCAATGTCGATCTGGTAGACGCCGTGCGGGATATGCTTTGGCGAGGTTAGCTGATTTTTTGATGCGGTTTGGCTATTTCTGAAGATAATTCTTTTCAATGAGAGAGCCGCCCGCACCACCGTTAAATTACGTTTTCGAGCTCGACGTGATTGAAGATCGTAGGAAATTCCCGCTCTTATGCCCCGCTTTTGTAATGATAGCCGTATTACTTTCCTCATGCGGTGGCGATTCTGGGATAGGGAGCAGCGGCTGGGAGGAAAACCACGGCAACGAGATCATCGTCAAGATGCGCCGATCGTCCGGCAGGATGCAACGCTACGGCACCGTGATGGCACGGGACGTGTATAACGATGTAGTTGACGGAATGCGATGGGCGGCGGGGGTGCCGGTTACTAGCGCGCTGGAAAATCGACATCCTGCAAAGGTAGTCAACCTGAGCGTCGCATCGGTCGACGCCTGCAGTTGGACATTTCAGGACGCTATCGATGATCTCATGGGGCAGGGCGTGACTGTTGTCGCTGCCGCCAGCAGTGATGTCGTTAACGAGATCGATGCATCGCCGGGTTGTCGGAATATGATTTCAGTGACGAAAAGCGACCAGGCCAGTCGTCGCGTGCTCGGCGGCAATACGCATTCACGTGTGACGCTGAGCTCGCCGGGAACGAACATCGGGGCTCTCTCCCATACCGGTACGCGCGTACCGGCCGATGCATCCCACGGCGATATGCATGGCACTAGTCTCGCGGCACCCCAGGTGTCGGGCGTGGTATCGCTGATGTTGACGACCAACCCTTGGTTGACCCCCGCTGAGGTCGCGAGCATTTTGAAGCGCACGGCACGTTTTGCGTCAATTGCGTCGGAGACACGATCGCGCAGGGTGATTTCGCCGGGACGTGGCATACATGATGCAGCAGGCTGCTGTATCGACTGCTGCCGCCGAGCGAAATAGCCCGACCCGCTAATGAAAGGGCCGACTTTCATTTTGGAGGTGGCGCTCGCCCCAATCTAATTTTTCGCGCTGGGTGGCCACACTATTCACGCTGTGCGGCCATCAACGTGTTGAGTCTGGTGGTCAACTGCTCGACTTGTGCGAAAAACGCCGCCAGTGCTGCCTCCTGGCCCGCCACGCCATCCTCTCGAAGTCGCTCGGATAATAGCTCGCCGGCATCAGCCAGGACGTCCGAGCCGAACAATTTGCTGGCGCCGACGATGCGGTGGATATGCTCGGCCGCCGCCACTGCGTTGCCGCTTTGTATTGCGGCCTGAAGGAAGGCCATATCTTTCGCGGTCTCGGCCAGAAATCCCCGGATCAGCTTGGGCAAGTTCGTGCGTTCTTCAGGCGAGACGGGCGGGGAAAGCCAGCGCATGGCGTCCGTCTGTATCTGGCAAGGCGCCGTCGGCACCCAACGCGCGAGCTGCTCGCGCAGTACCGCCAGCGTGGTGGGTTTGACGAGCAGGCCGTCCATGCCGGCTTCGGCGCACCGAATCGCTTCGTCGGGCAATGCGTTGGCCGTCAACGCAAGAATGGGGATGCGCCGCGATCGGGGCTCCCGGGAGCGGATACGTCTCGCCAGGTCGTAACCGTCCATGTCCGGCATCGCGCAATCGCTGAGCACCAGCGCGATATCGGAATCGTCCAGCGCGTGCAGTGCGTCCGTGCCGTTGGAGACTGCAATGGCGGTATAGCCGAGTCGGGCGAGTTGCGCCTCGATGACGAGCCGATTGATCGGATGGTCGTCTACGACGAGGATTCGAATACCGGACGACGGATATTCAACAGATGGAAGACGGGTATCGGTCCCTGCGAAGCGAGGTGCGGCAGTGGCATGAAGGCACAATGCTTCGACCGCGGCGCATGTCAACGGATTGTGGCTGAGCCGACACGTGCCGTCGGGCGAGATCTCGTAGCCCGTCGGGATGGGTTCGTCGGTCAGGCCGATAACGAGCCTGTCGTCGCGGATTTCGAAGAGCCGGCATTCGTCCACAAAGCGTATGTCTGCCCGCGACGTATCGCCGGTCACGACGACGCCGAGCGGCATCAGAACTTCGCGCAGCGCGGCCGCGAGCGCTATGTCGGATAAGTCGATAGTGGCCTGCTTGCCTGAGACCGGCATAGACCGAGCCACAAGATGGACGTTCAGGTCGAATTCGACGATGACGTGCGTACCGACACGCGGCGTGCTTTCGATGCGAATGGAGCCCTGCATCAGTTCGACCAATCGTTTGCAGATGGCCAGCCCCAGACCGGTGCCGCCGAAGCGGCGCGAGATCGACGTGTCGGCCTGTGTGAAAGGCGCGAACAGACATTGCAGTTGCGCCGGGGTGATTCCGATGCCTGTGTCGTGTACCGTGAAGCGAACGCGCTGGCACGCATTGCGGTAGTCGATAATCTCGACGCGTACGCCGACCTCGCCGCTTTCCGTGAACTTGATTGCGTTGCTCATCAGGTTGAATAGAATCTGGCGAAGACGCAGGCCGTCTATCTCGAGTTCAGCGGCGAGTCGGTGGCTGACGAAATTACGCACGACGAGGCCCTTGTCGTGGGCGAGCGTGGCGGCTACCGCACTGACGCCGTCCAGGAGCGCGCGCAGGTCGGTCGGTTCGGTCACGATTTCCAACTGTCCTGCATCGATCTTCGAGAAGTCCAGAACGTCGTCGAGAATCTGCATCAACGTCATCGCGGATTCCCCGATCATGTGAAGCATGCGCTGCTGCCTGATGCTCAACGACTCGTGTCGCAACAGCTCGAGCATCCCTATGATCCCGTTCATCGGTGTGCGTATCTCGTGGCTCATGGTGGCGAGAAATCTCGCTTTTGATGCCGCGGCTAATTCGGCCGCTTCTTTCGCACGGGCCAGTTCCCTGGCTTGCGCTTTGATGTGAGTGACATCCGACCACACGCCACTCCAGAATATCGTCCCGTCATGCTCGGTTTGGGGTGTCGCTTCCGTGTGAATCCAGCGCTCGCATCCCTGGGAACGGCAGCGAAAATCGATGGAAACCCGCTGCATGGTCCGTGCGGAATGCCTGACAGCCGATTTGATGAGAGGTCGGTCATCGGGATGCACCCGTGAAAGCGCCGTCAGCGCATCGTCTTCCATCGTTTGCGCATCCAGATCCCACATGGCGCGGGTATTGCCTCCGACATAAGGAAAACGGAGCACGCCATCCGGAGTGCGACGCAATTCGAAGACGACCGCCGGAAGATGGGCGGTCACGCGCCTCAATCGTTGATCCAGCGCGCGTGCACGCCGTTCTGCATCACGAATCGTGGTGACATCCACCAACGTGACGAGCAGCCCGCCCGGCTTCCCACTCGGCAATTGAAAGGGATGCATCCAGTACAGCCAGGACCGCTGCTTCTGGTCGCGATCCATCAGATTGACCTCGGCGTGATGAGGTTGTTGCTGATCCTGAACTCGCTCGCTCATCGCGTGGATGCTCCGATTCCATTGGGGATCCAGCGGCGACGCGTCGAGCGTCGTTTTACCGATCAGCTCGTCGCGCTTCACCGAGAATGCAGTTTCATAAGCGTGATTGAGCGCGATATATCGGTTCGCGCTATCTTTCGCGACCAATGGGTATGGAAGGGATTCCATCAGCGCTTCGCGGAAGCTGAGCTGATCGGCCAGTTCACGCTCAACTGCCAATCGCCGGCGAACCTCGCGGCGCAGCCGGACGTATGCAGTGGTAATGGTTGCCAATACGATCGCGGTGCCGAGCAACACAAGCTCGAACGTTTTCCATGGCAGGCCCGCCGAATATCGAGGCCACAGCCATCGGCTTCGAATGCGTTGTTGTTCCCTCTTGGGGATAGCTGCAATCGCGCGGTTGATCAGGGGAATCAGTCGTTCGTAGCGGCGGTTGACTGCAATACTCAGCCGGCTGTCGAGATCGGCCGGCGACGCGATCTTGAGAATGCCAGGGAAATAGTTCCGGATGTTGAAATCGACGATCGCCGCGTTTCCGACATAGGCATCGGCACGTCCTTCTGCCACCGCGCTCATCGCTTGATGAGCGCTCGCGGCCATGACGATTTCCGCCTCGGGCATCTGTTGCCGTACCGTGGCGGGAAGCTCGCTGGGATCCGAGACCGCTATCCGGCGGCCGGCTAGATCGACGATTCCTTGCGGCGACACGTGAGGTCGAGTCACGACCACGTCCGGGAGCGTGATGAACGGGACGCTAGAGAGCAAGACCCCGCCGCGGGCGACCGGCGTATTGACCGGTATGGCAGCATCCAGTTCACCCGACTGCGCGCGAGACAAGGTTTCCGCCCACGAATTCGTTTTCACGACAGCAAAGCGAATGCCTAGCGATGCCGAGATATGGCCCAGATAGTCCGCAGCAATGCCGCTCGGGCGATCGTTTGCGTCAAGGTAGGCAATGGGCGCCCATTCCGGGTCCACGCCCAGTTTGATCGGGGGAAGCGAGGCCAGCCAGCTACGGTCTTCCGGCGTAAGCGTCAAGCGCTCGACCGTGCGATGAGTTTGTATCGGCACTGTCGGTTCCTTCGGCCAGGGCACCGCCGACCGAAGCGTCGATTCTCCGACATTTGCAACCGTTACGGACTCGATCGGGCACGTGCTCAGGACCGCGACGACGACAGCAACGCTCAACCGCAAGCTGACCCACAAGCTGTTCTTCAAAATTGAATTACCGCGCGATTGGATGGCGATGCTGCCGTCGATGCGGCACGCACATTTCAGTTGATGGGGGCGTGAATCGAATCGTTCCGGTGGGCATGACGCCTGAACCGGGGCCGTCTGCCACGTCCGACCGCCGTCGCGGCCGGGCAAGCGGCATCAGCCAATGAGTCCGAGATTGACGACATACTCGTACAGTTCGGCATCGCTTTTGAGGCCGAGCTTGCGCTTTGCCGATGTCTTGGCCCAGCTGACGGTCTTGATGGTCCGATGTAGTATCTGGCCGACTTCCGTCGGCGATTTGCCGCTGGCAAGAAGGCGCAGCACCTCCAACTCGCGGGGCGTCAAGTTCGCGGCCCGCTGGCTTTCCATCTCGGTCAGTCCGAGTTTCGTCAATTCGCGCTGCAGTTTGGCACTGATGTAGATCGCGCCTCGCAGCGCAGTGCGAACGGCAGCGAACAGTTCGCTTTTTTCCGCTCCCTTTTCCACGATGCCCAGTACGCCTTCGTTCAACATTGCACGCAACAAACCGGCATTCGCCATATTCGTGAGCACGATGACGGGTAAGGCGCTGTGATCCCGTCGAAGGGTCGACAGCATTGCGAGTCCATCGGCGCGTCCGGTGTTGGGCATCGAGAAATCCGTGATGACGATATCGCAGGCGACGTGGGCCAGGATTGACATCAACTCGCTCGAGTCGCGTGCCTCTCCCACGACTTCCATGCCATTCTGCTCAATCAGAAGACGGCAACCGAGCAACATGATGGGATGGTCGTCTGCGAGCACAACGCGCCAAGCCATTTCAGAATCTCCGAAATTAATTTCGGCAAAGTTTAGCAAGTGATAGACCGCTTATGCTCATCAAAGAATAAAACCAGAATGCGCCTACGTGCTTGGATTGAAAATAAGCATTGGCTGATATGTAAAATGGACGATTTGCCTTATATTAATATCGGGATTTATCAGGTTTGTATTTGTCTTCTGATAGTAAATTTTTGGGGTGGTTTTTTGGTGAGTATGGCGGTAATTAGAATGCTGATCGTTACAGCTCTTTTTTGGGGTGTTTCGGTACCGGGCGACGTTGCAAATGGCATCGAGGATGAAGCCGAGTAGATTCGAGAAGTCGGATGCAAGGAGGAGGAATGAGAAGCGCTTGGGTGGACGGTAAGGCAGTGATCGTGGAGGTGGGTTCCAGTGATTACCGACATATCGAGTCGGCGGCGCGGAAGCTCGGGTATACAGTGCAGGAATTTCTGCTGCTGAGTGCGTCTCTGATTGCTGCTGTCGTGCATGGACAGGGGGCCGCCCAGGATTGAAGCGGTGCGGCGTAATCGGACGGGTCCGGTGTGCGGACCACACGGGAGTGATGTCGGAGCATGGATTCCGCATCGGATGACATGGCACGTCTTCACGTTACGGACGGTGTCGGATGTCCTGGCCAGTCCCTTTCGGAAATCACGAGCCACCCGCCAAGCCCGGTGACAGCACCAGGGATCATGACAGCACCAGCGCGAACACCATGCCGAGCTTGGGGGAGCAAAGCCCCCAAGTCAGTTACAAAACTTCCGAAGATTGATCGCTGCGTTTATAGGAAAAAGAGGCTTCCTTGCCTTTCGATGTTGGAAGAGTGATCGCAACCACCGGAACTACAATTCCATATTCCTGATAGAAGGTTTTTTGATCGATTTTGGCATTGATTGGGGCCTGGTTGTCGCCGGCTATGTAGAAAAACGAATGAATCGGAAGTTTTTTGCCATCGTTTTGCTTCCATGTAGCCACGCGCAACTCGTTTTGGATATCCCACCATGGCGAAAGCATCTTTTGCCTCGCCAGAATGCTTTGATAAAAATGATCTGCGGTGCCTGAGTGTCCTTTGGTGACATCCCAGCCGCATTGATCGCTGTATTTTATCTTTAGCGAATCAAAATGTTTTATCCACTTTTGAGCATCTGTGATTCCCTGCTCGATGCAGGGACGGCTCTCGGTAGGGTAATTGGCGGACGCGCCGCAACCATTCCCAGGGCGCTGGTCGGTGCCCCCATCCATTGAATAAGCACAGAGAACCATGATGCTGTCTTTGCCTTGAAGTGTGCTATATCCGGGGTATAGTATAAATCCATTCTTATAACCAAAAACAAGCTTTGAAAAATTACTGTCGGCTCTGATCCACGAGAAAGAGACGCCGCCACTCGCTTGTGAGGCCGGGCTTGGGTTCCATGGCCGGAATGCGGGACTTTCCACGGTGGCGCGCAACATTACTCCGCTACACAGGAAAGCTGGTCGATACTGGCCGCCACAGCTTTTGGGAGTTTTGTAATACCAATCGTATAGCTGGCTGATCGCAATAGGTCCGACGTAGTCGATAACTTTTGCTTCTGCCTGGGCGGCGGTGTTTTGTGCGAATGCAGTTTGGCTGAGAAAAAAGATTGCTATTGAAGATGATAAAAGTTTGAATAAATGATTCATGGCGATGCTGTTGGTGGAAATTGGCTGGCGGCACCCTTGTTGCGATTTTTAATCGCCATTTTTCTGTTCGATAAATTCCTCCGTATCGTTCGAGTGTTTTAGGAGTTGTCGTGTCGACTCTCGTCCTGCGGCGCTGACGGCAAACCACGGGGCGCGCGTTGCACAACGCTTGGAAAGAGAGATCGGCGTGCATGCCCGTGAGCATTGATCTTCCACGATGCCTCGGTTGCCAACCACCGAAACACCGACATTCGGTGCTCCAAGGATGCTATGCATCTAATCCGTCGTTACGCGGCGCGGAGGGGGCAACGCCAACTGGATATATGTAACCGCCCGACAGGGACGATAAGCGTGTTCGTTTCGAAACGCTGCTAGATAATTCTGGAACTAGAGAAATTTCCGAAATTACAACAGCGCGCCGACTATGTATTGAGGCTGCTCTCCAGATGCCGGTATTCTGCTGCCAATGCAACCGATTTTAAAATTCTTGCGAATTGTTTTGATGGTTGTCGGTTTGTGTTGTAACTATTGGAATTGATTAGTATGCGACGTAAATTTGTTTCAGGCACGGTGTTGCACGTGGGGGCGCGCGAGCTGTATAAGGTTTCCGTCGTTCTCGCGACGGTCGCTGGCGGCGGGTGTGGCGTCCTGTTTTCGTCTGCCGTGTATGCGCATAATCCATACATTGGATATGAAACCCCGGTGGCCAGCAATTGTATAAATAGCGGCGTGCTATTTGAAAATTGCGCTAGATGGGATAATTCAAATTATAGGGGTGTGCGTGGGGCTCATTTTTCCCAGATGGCGGGCCAGTATTTTTCTTATCTTACCTCTGGAAATGGGGCCGACACATATTTGTGGTCGGGAGTATGGGCGGGAAGTAGATCGGCCGGGCTGTTTTATGGTGACGACCCGTTCAAGGCGAATCGGATAATCGTCGATGCCGAAGGAGCGGCCATTACCGGCAACCGGCTTGTGTTGTCGTCCAGGGCGGGAATCAGCGTTTCGGGTTCTAGAGTCTCCAACGTCAAGAACGGCGCGCACGCCGGTGATGCAGTCAACGTCAACCAGCTTTCGAGGGTGGCGAACGTGCTTGGCGTGAACATCGACACCAACGGCCACGTAACGACGCCGACATATCGAGTGGGCAGCAAATCTTTCGACAACGTCGCGGATGCGATTGCGGCAGCCGCCGATAGCGGTACGGATCCGAATGCGGTCGTTTATGACGATTCCGCCAAGCGCTCGGTCACGCTTGGCGTGAAGGGCACGACACTGAAGAACGTGGCGGCCGGCACGGTCAGTGCGACGAGTATGGAAGCGATAAACGGTTCGCAATTGCACCGTGCGTCACAGAGTGTCGCGACGGCACTGGGGGGCGGTTCGACGGTGGACGCGGGAGGTAACGTGACGGCGCCGAAGTATCGCGTCGGTGACAAAACCTACGGTAACGTCGGCGACGCGATCGCGGCAGCCGCAGACAGTGGCGGCGGTATCGATCCGAATGCGGTGGCGTACGACGATGCCGCTGGCAGCACGATAACGCTGCGTGGCGAGCATGGCACGACATTGAAGAACGTCGCGGCAGGCAGTGCGGATACCGATGCGGTCAATATGGGGCAATTGACTGCTGCCACGCAGCCGATACGGGATGAGCTGGCTGACGTCAGCCTTGCGATGAAGGCCATCCAGATCAAGCCGCAAGGTGTAGACGCGATTGCGACGGGAACGAATGCCGTTGCGGTTGGCGCCGGTGCAAATGCGATAGCGAACGGCTCGATCGCTTTGGGTGCGGGTTCGCGCGTGACCGGAGTCAATTCGGTTGCGATCGGTATCAACTCGGTCGCACTGGAAGCAAACCAAGTGTCGGTGGGCGACGTGGGGCGCGAGCGCCGCATTTCGAACCTCGCGGCGGGTACGAGAGGTACTGACGCGGTCAACTTGAATCAGCTGACTAATGCGATCGGGAAGGTGTCGAGCCGTACCGACAAGCTCTCGTCCGATCTGGCGTCGCGGCGCAGCTTGCTGGTTGCCAATCCCTCTGCCATCGACGAGCAACGTTTGTCGAATTTCGTGCTGATCGACGGCCAGGGTGCTGACGGTAGCCTGCCGAATGCGGCGAGTATCGCCGACGGCGATCCGGCGAGTACGACCTCGGCTGCAATCGGTGTCGGGTCGGTTGCGTCGGGCGCAGACACGATTGCCATTGGCATGCGTACCATCGCGAACTCGGACAACTCCGTGGCGATCGGCAATATGGCGCAAACCGGTGCCGAGCAGCCGTACTCGGTGGCGATCGGCTCGCATGTGACGACGAATGGTGCCAGTGCACTTGCAATCGGTTCGCAGGCGAGGGCGAACGGCGAGAACGCGATCGCTATCGGCAATAACGATGTGCACGCGATCGGCGCAAGTTCGATTGCGATCGGCAATGGCGCAGAGGCCGTGGTGGGCGCGACGAATGGCATTGCGCTGGGCACGGGGGCGAGCGTTGCCCGGAACGTGACCGACGCGATGGCGCTCGGCGCGAAAGCCTTCGTGGAAAAAGGCGCGGACGGCGCCGTGGCACTGGGGGCAGGTTCCCAGGCGAGTCGAGCCAATACCGTTTCAGTGGGCAATGCTGGAAGCGAGCGCCAGATCGTGAACGTTGCGGCGGGTACGCAAGGTACCGACGCGGTGAACGTGGCGCAGTTGCACGGCGCGGCTGCGAGTCTTGCGAACGCGATCGGCGGCGACACGACGGTCGATGGAAGCGGCCACGTCGCCATTCATTCGATTGAAGTGCACGGTCATAAGTACGCGACGGTATCGGAAGCGGTGCAGGCGGCTGCGGCGTATGGTGCCACGGATTCGCTGGCGCTGCGCTACGATCTCGACTCGCACGGCAATCCGAACTATCGCTCGGTGACGCTGGGCGGTCCGTCGGCAGCGCCGGTGATGCTGACCAACGTTGCCGATGGCAAGAGCCGATACGACGCGGTGAACTATGGCCAGTTGTCGTCGCTGCAAAGCGACTTCGAAAAGCGAATGGGCACGATGGACAATCGCGTCAGCAAGATCGAAACCGATGCAGGCGATCCGCGGGATGATAGTCGAGTCATGACGATGGCCAATCTGCGCCGGGACGTTAGCGATGTCGGGGCCGGCTCGGGCTCCGTTATCAATAGCGATGCCGGCGACACCACGGCAACAGGCGCGAATTCGGCGCAGCAAGCGTCGGGCGCGACAGCGATCGGTGCCGGGGCGGATGCACGTGCAATCAATAGCACTGCGATCGGGCAGGCTGCATCGGCTCACGGCGAGAACAGCACCGTGGTTGGCCAGGGCGCGACGGCTTGGGGCACTAACAGCGTTGCAATTGGTGCAGGTTCCGTGGCTGACGCGGACAACGCCGTCTCGTTCGGCAACAGCGCCACGGGCATGACGCGTACGCTGACCAACGTGTCGGCCGGTGTCGCACCGACGGACGCCGTCAACGTCCAACAGCTCAACGAATCGGTGGGCGGCTTGCGATCGCAGATCGAACACGATCGTGCGGATGCAAATGGAGGCACCGCGTCAGCCGTGGCCATTGCGTCGCTGCCGCAAGCGCCGGCGCCTGGGAAGAGCGTCGTCGCAGTGGGCGGCGGCACGTACGCCGGCCAGTCTGCTCTTGCGGTGGGTTTGTCCACGTACGCTGGGCGCTGGATCATCAAGGCTTCCGGTTCGACGAACACACGAGGAACTGTGGCGGGTGGTGTCGGCGCTGGTTTCGTGTGGTGAGCAACCGGAATGACGCTTTGAGCTGCGTTGCGGGTGGTGCTTAGGACCTACCTCATTGCCAGCGCTGGTCCTGTCGGCGGTACGCGTCAGGACCAGCAGGCATGGAGCAACGAGAGAGAGGCCGCCGACGAGCCGCCGGCCTTGGGCAAAGATGCTCAGTGACGGCGGCGCCGAACGAGCGTCGGGACTTCAACGATCGATCGCCTGCGAGTACGGACGATATCCGCTGCAACCCCCACAAATTCCACCGCGCGGTTCATGACAGGCCGCGGGCGGTTCCCGTGCGCCGAAGCCGTCGCAAGCGAGAGTCGTGGAAACGCATCATTTACTCCCATAAGCAATGACGCCATCGGGCTGCCCATTTCGTCGGGAAAGTTAACGGCGCCATGGCGCCTATTCGACACCGTTTCTGATGATTTTCCATTTCGGCATATCCGTGTCGAGGAGCATCCATTCCATTAGCGCCAGGGAGAGATGGTGGAGATCGCCTGCTCAATCATATTAAAAGCGAGCGTGCCGATGATAAGGAATCGGCGTGTCTCATGAACTTTATCCATTTTAAGAAAAGTGGAAAAATGAAATTAAAATCGTTTTGTATCTTTGTGATAATGGCGTCTTCCCTTGCTGGGATCTCACCCGCTCATGCATACTCGAGCGAAGGTGGCCCGGTCGCGCTTGTCGGAGTCGCTGGCAACAAGGTCGCACAACAGCTCACGAACAATTACAATAATCTGGCTCCAGATTGCGGTAGAGCGACAAACCCAGCGTTTCGCTGTTCTGGGGTAATGCTTCGCGGGACCGAGCATTCGTCTCAGTACCACTCATGGAACCCAAGTCCTGCTTCCGTTTCGAGTGGAGGCGTCTCATTCTCCTATCTGCGAAAAGATTCGAAGTTCAGCAAACTGGCTTATGGGTACAGTAATGGGTTAATTTTCGTTCCTTATAAATACAATATAAAGCAGAATGTCGTCGAGCCTGAAGTTTTATGCTCATTCCCAATCGACGCCAACACTGAAAATCGAGTGGATAAAGGATGCGGTGCGGATAACTCATTTCCGACTGATAGCGGTCCATGTCAGGCGCGAGGCATTTCAACTGCTTCGGAATGGCTTTCACACTACAACAACACAAATGGTAATAAGCACGCACACCAATGCGGCTTCGACGTACATCACGGAGCCCCAGCGAGCGCCGCGATTTTCAGAACCAGCATTGAGGCTATGGCGTTGATCGGCGAAGAATCCATGCACGAGCAAAATGAACTGCGGTTAGCTACATGGGAGCAAGATATCGCTGAGAAGCTGCCAATCATGGCTTTTTTCTATCTTGCAGGTCACGCAAATGGACTTAAGGGGGCCCAAGGTGACCAAGTGGACTACCAGCACGCCTCAAAGCGCATCGTACCCATCATCCGGATAACGCTTCCGTCATCGCGGTCCGACGAGGCTACGTTCGTCTATGACAAGAATGATCAGATGGTTGTGCCTCCGCAAATTGCGAATCCGCGGGTTGATCCGACTCTGCTGGTTCCACCGATCCCTCCCGCGTGAGGTCATACCGTGACGGAGAGCAAGTTCACCGAAGAGCAGATCGCATACGTATTGAAGCAGGCCGAGTTAGGCAAGGGTTTAGGCAGGGTAGGCCTAAGTACGGTGTGATTTGGTGCGCCTATGCACGCGCAATTTAGGTGTTGTGCGCGTAGCCCGATCCTCGGGAGTGCTCTTGGCACGGACTCGTGCTGGTAGCAGTGGTGGAAGGCCATTTCTGCGCCGAAGCCAATTACAACGGGGCACGTTGCCGTGCTCGTTGGCGTCCATCCGGCGCTCGTTTCGTCGGCGCTGGGGGCGGTATCTTGACCTAAAGCACGTCAGGGCCAATCGATGGCCTTTTCCGGACTGGTCGGCACGGTCGGATCTGACGTCTCACACCCGTTTGCTGGCCCGATATGCTCACTCGTCTTCGATGAATTCCAAGAGTTGCTGGCGTACGAAAGCAGTGGTCCGCTCGATATCCATCGGCGTGAGTCGGTCCATGTAAGCAACCGTCAGCAGTGCGAGTGGGTGGATGTTTAACACTTCGGCAAGCTGCTCAATCTTGCCCAGCGTGGGCGACTTCAGTTCCCGTTCAATCGTGCTGATGTATGTGCGGCTGGAGATCAGTCCAAAATCTTCCTGCGTAACGTTAGCGATCTTGCGAAGTCGCTTAAGTGCGTTGCCGAAACTGGCCTCGGAGCGCATGCAAGTCCTCCTCTGAAGGACCAGATGAACTCATTTCGAACACTAAAGAGCTACAATCTATAGTGTTCATTTGGTACTATTGGCGGCTTTTTGATTTCGAATGCGTAGGGTGAGATGCACCTGTCTGGGGTCGGTGACCATGGGTGCGGCGTTCAGTGCAATCGGTGCTTTGGGAGTATGTTCGGCACCTACGGCGCGGCCGTAGGCCGACGGTGCGCGCAGGCCGAGTGGTTGTCTCAAGGAATATGGATGTTAGTGACAGATAAGAGTTGGGCCGAGTGCAATCCTGGTAAGCGGGCACTCATGCGGCCTTACGAGGCGTGGCGCTGCGTGGGGTGGACTAACGAGACGCTGAATTTTTTTGCGGTTGCATCGCGTGAGCAGCGCGAACGCGATCTGCTGCCCGATGGCTTGCTTATCAGCGGCCCGGAGGCACTGCTTGAAATGGCGTCGCAATGGGAGCCGGGGAGTTTCTCTGTCTATGTGCTCGATCGGGCTGTTGAGAACGCGGAGATCCGTTTGTGTCAGGTCACCGGAATATGGCGTGAGCGCGAGGCAAAGGAGGGCGGTGAGGCTTGGCTTTGGTATTCGACCAGCCGTGGCGAGTTGAAGCCATGCTCACCGATACGAGTTCATCTCGGCTCTCGATCAGAGTTGGTGAGCGAACTGGCCTTTGACGATTCCCGCATCGTTGCGGAACCGGGGTGTTAAGGGCGATTGAGCGCAAGTCTTCGGCCGCTTTCCAAGCGCGCCGCATAGCCGTCTTTCTGCGATCAAGCCCTCTCGGGAACCGGTGGGCGATTGATTCCACGCTGACTTGCCCGCGTTTGAGGAACCGTTCATGAGCGTCGGTGCGGTGCCAGGTGTCTCAGCATGGAGGCAGGACTGAAAAGGAGCAGAAGAGACATGGATTCGACGGGCCGATTCGTTCAGGAGCGACGCGTAACGGCGCAGAACTTACGGAAGCCGCGAGGCTGGTAGTCTTGCTGGCTCGTGCATCCGCCTGACAGTAGGGAGACTTGGGTACGTGACGGATACGTATTTTCATGGGCCTGTGTTCCGGCCAACCAGTTCGCGTAGTGGCTGGAACAACCGCTACTTCATCGACACCGAGTTCACGGATTTTGAGGCGCCTCAACTCATTAGTCTCGCCATCGTTGGGGAAAACGGATCCGAGTTCTATGGCGAGTGCGCGGACTATGATGCAGCGCGCTGTAGCGACTTCGTTCGGGCCGTGGTGGTGCCCCAACTCGGCCGATTCAAAGTGCGTGCAATACCGTTTGATCAATTTCGTCAGGCGGTGCGGACATGGATCGACGGTGTCCCGACTACGTCCCAGCCGGTGCTGTGCTACGACTTCGACACGGATTTGAGCCTGCTGCGCTTCCTATTGGATGGCGCGTTGCCCGATGGTTGGGCGCTTGAGGACATTAAGGGGCAGTTCGATGCTGGTCGGCGGGCGGCCTACTATGCGCGCCACGGCGGAGAGCACCACGCGCTGCATGATGCTCGAGCAAACGCGCAAGCCTATATTGGTTAAACGCGCCTCAATCGAAGTTTCGGCAGGGCCTGCCAGCTATGCCGTGTCCGGATTAGGATGTTTTGAGGGGTTA
>NZ_BBSK01000132.1:0-5275 GCF_001319805.1 Burkholderia sp. E168m22 | reverse complement strand
GTTATCTGGTCGCGCCGGACGCGTCTCGACGAGGTGATCGGCGTGCCTGACGTTGGAAGGCTGCGCTAAACTGGCGCGCGCGTTTTGCCTCTTCTCCATGAAGATGGGTCGACGTGGTCGCCACCGATGCATGGCGCAGATTGTCCCGTACCACAACCAGTTCGACGCCGGCGTCCAGCGCATGCGTGGCGTGCGTATGGCGCAGCCAGTGCGGGCTCGCGCGCCGAAGCTTGTCGGCCAGCGCTGGATGGCGGATGTTCACGCGTTCGGCGGTCTCCCGAAAGAACTCACCTAATACCTGCCGCAACCGCGTCGCACTGATGTGGGCGCCGCCAGGGCGTGCTGCACGATGGACCACATTGAGGTCGGCGACCAACGGAGTGGCCGGCTGCCATTGGGTGCGTGTGACCGGCAGACCCCGTGCCTTCAGCGTGCGCCGAAGTGCGTCCCGCGCGAGCGGTGGCAGGGCCACGCGCTCCGATTTTGCCCCTTTTCCCATTACCTCGAGCCATAACGTCTCATGGGCGTCCGTCGCGATGTCGCCCAGCGTTGCGGCCACCAGTTCCTGCACGCGCAGGCCGGTCGCGTAGCCGAAGTCGAGCACAAACCGCAGCCGCTCGGCAGCCGGGGCGCTCCAGCCGGTCCGCTCGAGCTGGTCGGCTGCAGTTCGCACGACCCGCCACTCCCGGTCAGTCAACGCCCGCCCGGTATCGAACGGCGCGCGCGTTGCGCCGCCGCGGACGGTCACCCCCGCAAACGGATTGAGCACGACATAGTGCTGGCCGACCAACCACCTGAAGAGCGCGCGCAGGACGGCCAGCGCATAGGCTGTTGGGCTATTCGCCAAACACCGCCCACGCGCCGTAACTTTGATACGGGGAATGTCTGAGCTTTATATTGTTGAAACCAAGCACCTCCTGAACGGCGATCGTTTCGCCAGGAAAGTACTCGCAATTGAATTCGTCAAAGACAAGCAGCGATCCCTTGGTAAGTCTCGGAATGATTTTTTCGAGAACGTCCTTTGTCGGCTTGTAGACGTCCATATCAAAGATTGCCATGGATATCACCGCGTAAGGATGCTCAGTCAGCCACTTATCGATGGTCGTGGAAGCGTCACCCTTGACGAGCTCGAATTTCTTAAGGTGACTCAACGGAGCGAGGGACTCGTGAGTGGTCAGGATTTCTTCGAGCGTCTCTTCATACCCCGGCAGGGACTTATAATCACCGACTTTTGGCCACACACCGTCCTTGATGTCGACCTCGGCAAAGCCATCAAAAGTGTCGAAACCAAATATTTTGCGTGAAGCGTTAAACGGCTCGTGCGTTCCGCGCAAATTATTCAGCAGCGTCAAGGTCGCACCCCACTGAACACCAAACTCGCAAATAACACCAGGAACATTAATTATCTTTTGGTATAGATCATTATAGTAAATGACCCTGGTAAAGGCGGATCTCGGCATTGTTACGAGGTTGTGCGTACCCCACATGCCGCCATATTGAGGAAGCAGCTCCTGGGAAAAGGAGTGCAGCTTTGCAATGGCTTCGGTGCTTTTCTGCGGGCGAATTGTAATTTCGCCATTCTGCATTTTTCTTGCCTGAGCTTGATCGGATTCACCGTAGGTCTGCGTCATGATTTTTAGCAATTAAGGGGTTATAAAAAAGTGATGTTGGCTGGTGATGCAAGGTTATGTGAAAAAATGCCGAATTGCTGTCTATCAATTTAGGAATCGATTCGGTTCGCGTCCAATGGTTCGTCTTCTTATAGCCCGACGTGCGCTCACGTGCCACTTGTATTGAATCCATCGGGATACTCCCGTCGGTACCAATCGACTACCTGATCGTGATCGAGCCCGAAGAATTCGCGCGACCTTGGTATCAGCACGAAGCCGACCGCCATCAGGGACGCCAACAGGCAGAAGCCCGTGTAAACTTTGGGCAACGCCCAATGGGACAAGGCAATGCCGGCGATAGCGGGCCCCAGCGCACTGGCAACTTGGGTGCTCATGCCATTGACCGAGGTCATTCGTACTCTGAATTCCTTCGGAATAGCAAGCGTGCGGTGGGTTGAACCGACCAACACCATGACGGTATTGGCGAAACCGGCACAACCGAATACCAGGATTAGAAGCCAGGGCTCGTGCGCAGTGCCGATGATGGACAGAATCAGCCCCTCCGAAACCGCAGCGCACACTCGCACGCGGTAGCGACCGAAGTGTTGCACCAGATAACCCGAGATGCCGAAGCTACCCAACAACATGCCGACCGAGATACTGGCTTCGCACGCTCCCATCCATGTGCTCGAAAGGCCGAGGGAACTTACTTTCAGAGGTACAAAGAGGTTGAACGCCGGGCCAATGAATATCCACACCAGAAAATTGACGAGCGTCCAGCCACGCTCCAGCGGTACGGCCCACTTGGCTTTCATCCCGGCCCGGAACTCTGTCCACCAACGAGCCACTCCTGCTGTTGTGGAACTGCTCTCTTCGATTGCTGGCGGCGGCAGCTTGCGAAGGATCAATGTGGAAAGCGCAAGCAGGCTGAAGTACACCCAAAACGTCCCTGCCGTGCCTATGGTGGCCAGCAGGCCGCCCCCTACGAGGGGGCCGATTAGTCGGCCAGCGGAGGCGGCGCGCTTGCGAAGCGCCAATGCTTCGGGAAGTTTCGCCGGTGGCACCAGTTCAGGAGTAATCGCAGCGGATGCGCCGCCGACAAATGCGTTGGCCACGACTGCGGCAAGGCTGACGACAACTACGACTTTAATGGCGTAGCCGTCGATAGTCGCGACCGCGCCGAATAGCACCCCTGTGATCGCCATGGCGGCAATGCCCCAAATCAATTGGCTTCGCTTCGCGTAGCGCTCGCTAAGTGGCGCGATAAGCGGTTGCGATACGAATGTGACCACGGCAACAGCTATACCGTAAGTCACAAGATCTTGCGCGCCGCCCTTTTGGGCGATCCACCATGGAATGGCGATAAGGCCGATCATTTGCGCTAGTGTTGTCAGCACTTCGCTGACGAGCATTGTGCGCAGCCCTGGATCTACACCCTTGAGAGCGCCAAATTTCAGTGCCATCTTTTCTCCGAAATTGAGGTTTTCACTGTGTTGCCCGTATCCGATTTCGGCCGGAGTTGTGTGGGGTCGATTGCGACGCTGTAATCGCTGGCACCGACTATTTGAGCATCGAAGAGACGGGAAGCGGTCTCTTCTCAACCAATTGCCGCAGCCAGTCGGACAAGCGCTTTACGTGTGGCGTGTCCAGCAAGGTCATGTGATTTCCCGAACTGCGCCACACCTCGAGCTTGGGAGCGTAGCTCCGCCACCGAGCCACCAACGCCGGTTCCTCGTCGTTCTGCGGTGGCGTTGCGCCGTCATGAGTCGCGGTCACGAGATGAACGTCGTCCGTATACGGCAAGCTCGGCGCATAGTGCGAATTCAAGTTGCTTCGGAACACCCGGACAATTCCCCGGAGGCTCTGTAGCCGGGTTTGGCGAGGCAAAATTTTCGCGTCCACTAGTCTCGCCAGCAAAAGCTCCAGCTGCGCTGCTTCGCTCAACCCCTCCAAATCCTGGTGACGCAGATTCAGTGATCGCTGCGCGCTCATTTCAAAGTGGCGAATCAAGCAAATCAGAATATCGACTTCGGAGTCGCCGATGTTCTGCCTTAGTGTCGAGCCGGGCACATCGGAATCGAGCAGTACGAGCGCGCCAACTTGAACGCCTGCCTGCTTTAGTCGAATTCCCATATCCAGCGCGATCCATCCGCCATATGAATGACCTACGAGATGGCATTGGCCGTCAGGTGCTACATCTCGCACAGCCTTGATATACGAGCGGGCTGCGGACTGCACGTCTATATGCGGTACCAACGTGCCGTCGAGGCCGCGCGGCTGTAACCCGTAAATAGGTATATCGAGGTCGAGTGCCTGCGTCAGCTCGAAGAAGGTCGTCACGCTTGCACCGGCACCTGGTACAAAAAAGAGGGGCACCGCGGCACGGTGACCGTTCTGGATGGTAATCCGCGGCGAATAACGCAGTTCGGGAGTGTCATTGCTCACATCCGGCGACGCGAGGAGCGCTTGGTCCACCTCAGCGCCCAGCCGTTTCACGTGTGGATGCGTGACGATGCTTTGATGGGTGCCTCCTATCGGAACGTGACGAAGCTCGACCTCCGGCAATGATGCCCATCCCAATAGGGGATCGATCCTTGCTGGCTCGTCAGCCGTGAACAAGCTCACCTTTACCGATAGCGCCTGCGGTCTGTACGCCAAAAGCGCGTTCTTGGTCGCGTGACGCAGTCCCAGATGGCGCCGCAGGATATCGATGTCGATGTCGGTAGCGATAGCGCCTGCCTCCTGACAGCGACGCAACATCTCCTCAATCCGATTAGCCGCGGCGAGCTTTTGTAACGCGACGAGCTCTTGAGACGACATGAGGGAGGATGCCAAATCAATAAGCATTTCCGCTTCTGTCATGCGTGAGGGGCTTGCGGAGATCGTGCCTTCATCATTTGCACTGCGATAGTCGGCGCGAGTGTCAATCAATCCAAGAAACGCGACGCATTCATCGGCGCCGATCAATTGGCGTGCCATCTCATACGCGATGGTTCCACCCGCTGACCAGCCTGCTAGGTGATATGGCCCCTGTGGTTGAACCTTGCGAATGGTAGCTACATAACGCGCTGCCATGGCGGGAATGCTGGCCAGTGGGGCCTCGCCTTTCAATAGTCCCGTCGCCGCCAACGCGTAAACGGGTCGCTCCGAGTCGAGGCAGGCCGCCAATTCGCGGGCGTACCCGATTTCGCCTTCGATCGGGTGGACGAGGAAGATGGGAGGCCTGTTACCGTGACTGCGAACCGCAACCAAGTTCGAATCTGCGAGTTCCGAGCGAAGATGATTCAGTACAGCCGAGGAGAATTTGTTGAGCGTTGTCTGCACGAAGAGCTCGCGCAGGGCGATCTCGACCCCCAGAGCTTGCCGCAGGCGCGACACCATCTGTACGGCAAGCAGTGAATGTCCGCCCAGGCCGAAGAAGTCGTCGTGGCGTCCGACGCGCTCGATGCCGAGGAGCGACTGCCAGATTTGTGCAATGGTGGTTTCGATCTCGCCTTGTGGGGCGGCATATTCGCGTGTGGCGATGGCGTTGGCGTCGGGTGCGGGCAGGGCGTGGCGATCGAGTTTGCCATTCGGGGTCAAGGGGAAGGCGTCGAGCGTGACGAAGGCGCTGGGCACCATATAGTCGGGTAGCCGGGTGGCGAGTTGGTCGCGCAGGGCCGCAG
>NZ_BBSK01000131.1:0-3887 GCF_001319805.1 Burkholderia sp. E168m22 | reverse complement strand
CTCGGGTTGACCGAGGTAGCCGCGAGCGAGGCCGACGCCGCCGATATGGATTTCGCCGGTCACCCCGATCGGTACCGGCTGGCCTTGCCCATCCAGGAGGTAGACCTGCGTATTGGCGATCGGCCGGCCAATGTGGGGTTTACGCCCATCGCGTGAAACGTGTGCGATTACCGATTCAACAGTGCACTCAGTGGGACCGTACAGGTTGTACACGCGAGTGGATCTCAGGGATGCCAGACGCTGCCAAAGCTCATCACCAATCGCCTCCCCGCCGATGAGAATGACCTTTGGGTTCAGTGCGTCTTGCCCAAGTACACCGTCGTTGATTAGAAACTCCAATTGCGACGGTGTGCAGTCAAATGCTTCCACTTTATGTTTGCGTAGATATTCAAGAAAGGCAGCGCTGTCTCTGCGGATGGCTTGTGGAAACAGCACCATGGTCCGTCCAGAAAGCAACTGCAGGAACGCTTGCACCGACGCATCGAAAGACAGCGCGGCGTTCTGGCCCACTCGCATGGCATCAGGCACCTCGCCGAATACGGTGTTTTCTAGCGCTAGCCACAGATTCAATACACCGCGATGCTCGACCATGACACCCTTAGGCGTGCCGGTGGAGCCGGAGGTGTAGATGACGTAGGCGAGATTGTGCGAGGACAGGCCGAGGGTCAGGGGATCGGGATTGTGAGCCGGGTAGGCGCGCAGCATGGCTGCGGCATCGGGATCGTCGAGCAGGAGCACGGGCACGGTGTGCTGGGGCAGCGCATCGAGCAGCGCCCGTTGAGTGAGCAGCGCGGCCGGTGCACTATCGCGCAACATGTGCGAGAGACGCTCGGCCGGGTAGGCGGGGTCGAGCGGGACATAGCAGGCGCCGGCCTTGAGAATGCCCAGCAGGCCGGCGACCATATCGATGCTACGCTCGACGCAGATCGCGACGCGGTCATCGGGGCGCAGGCCGAGGCCGACGAGGTGGTGGGCGATCTGGTTGGCGCGTTCGTTCAGCGCGGCATAGCTGATGGAGTGCGCTTCATGGATGACGGCGATGGCATCGGGCTGGAGGCGGACCTGTTCTTCGAACAGCTGATGGATGAGCGCCTCGTGCGGGAACGCGCGCGCGGTGCGGTTGAACGAGACAAGGATGCGTTCGCGCTCGGCAGTGCTGAGCAGAGGCAGGCGGCTGACGCGCTGGGTGTCGTCGTCGACCATGCCTTGCAGCAGCACCTGGAACTGCTCGGCGAGCCGTTCGATCGTCGCGGCGTCGAACAGGTCGCTCGAATAGTAGAAGCGACCTTCTATGACGTCGTCTCGCTCCATGAGATGAAGCGCCAAATCGAATTGTGTCGTCAGGTGCGGCAACTCAACTGTTTCGACATCCAGACCGGGCAGTGTCAGTTTTTGCTCAGTCGGAACATTTTCGAGCGTGAGGTTGGCCTGGAACAATGGATTGTGACTCAGACTGCGCGGTGGCTGCAGCGCTTCGACAACCTGTTCAAACGGCAGATCCTGATGTGCATACGCGGCAACGCTGCTTTCTTTCACGCGTGCGAGTAGGTCGGCCACATTGGGATCTCCGTCGAGTTTTACGCGTAGCGCCAGTGCGTTGACGAAAAAGCCGATCAGCGATTCGATTTCGGCACGCTGGCGGTTGGCAACTGGCGTACCGACGACCACATCGTCCTGTCCGCTCACGCGTGAAAGCAGAATGGCCCATCCCGCCAGCAGCGTCATGAACAGGGTCGTGCCGTGACGTGTCGACAGCGAGTGCAAACCTGCAGTCGTCTTCGCATCCAGTGCGAATGGCAACCGGCTTCCGACATGACGTTGAATGGCCGGGCGAGGACGATCGGCCGGCAGCTGCAGCAGCGTAGGCGCGCCCGCGAGATAGTCTTTCCAGAAGTCGATTTGCCGTTGCAGCACGTCGCCCTGCAACCATTGCTGTTGCCATGCCGCGTAGTCTGCATACTGAATCGGCAGGGGGGGCAGCGGATCTTGCTTCCCTTGGCAAAATGCGGTGTAAAGCGCGATTACTTCCTGGATGAGCAGGCCGACGGACCACCCGTCAGACACAATGTGGTGTTGCGTGATGAGCAGAAGATGGTCGTCATCTTGCAGGCGTAGCAGACGGGCCCGCATAAGCGGTCCCTCGGACAGATCGAACGGCTGTATGACTTCCGCCTCGCATCGCTGCCCGATTACGTACGCGCGTTCTGCTTCGGACAGTGCGCGCAAGTCTTCCTCTTGCAGCGCAAATCCCACGTCCGCAGGCGCAATCCTCTGTACCGGTTCGTCTGAGCTGCTGATAAACGTAGTACGCAGATTTTCATGTCGCGCCACGATGCGGTCGAAAGTCGCCTGCAGCGCGGCTCGATCCAAATGCCCGCGCAACCGCAGGCCTTCAGACATGTGGTAGGCGACGCTGATCGAATGATCGAGCTGATCGAGGAACCACAAGCGTTGTTGCGCCCAGGACAATGGAAGTGGGCGTGAGCGATCGACCGGCACTATCGGCGAGGGCCTTGCGCGCGGTGCGCGGTCCGCTGCCGCGGCGAAGTTCTTGACGATCGGATGAGTGAACAGCTCGCTGAGCGGGATGTCCGCGTCAAGCAATTCGTTGAGACGGGAAACGACTTGGATGGCTAGTAGCGAATGACCGCCAAGTTCGAAGAAATGGTCTTCTCGGCCAACGCGCTCGAGCGCCAAGAGGTTTTGCCACACCTGTACGACGGCTTGCTCTGTTTTCCCCTCGGGTGACACATAGACTTGAGTGGCGACGGAAGTGAGATCCGGTACAGGGAGGCGCTGCCGGTCTAGCTTGCCGTTCGGTGTAAACGGCAATGCATCGAGACACACGAAAGCGCTGGGCACCATATGCTCAGTCAATTTCTCTGCCAGTTGGGCTCTCAACGCCGAAGCACTGGGTGCAGCCCCTTCTTGCGGTACATAGTACGCAACGAGCCGCTTGTCTCCTTGGCGGTCCTCGCGAACGAGAACGACGCATTGCTGGACGCCCGCGCACTCGGCGAGTCGTGTTTCGATTTCGCCAAGCTCAATGCGCAGGCCGCGAATTTTGACCTGGAAGTCGTTGCGACCTAGGTATTCGATGGCGCCATCCGGCAGCCAGCGGCCAAGATCGCCGGTGCGATAAAGGCGTCGACCGGGTTCTTGGATGAACGAGTCTGGCACGAAACGTTCGGCGGTGAGATCGGGACGGTTCAAATAGCCACGGGAAACTTGAATGCCACCGATATAGATTTCACCGACTACGTTCACGGGAACCGGCTGCATGTGCTGGTCCACGATATAAATCTGCGTGTTGGCGATTGGGTAACCGATGGGCACGGTGCCGATATGACTATCTGGCCGGCATTGCCAGTGCGTCACCTCAATGGCGGTCTCCGTAGGGCCATACAAATTCAACAGCATGACATCGGGCAAGTGCGTGTGGAACTGCTGTTGAACCGGATAGGGTAGCGTGTCGCCGCCCACTATCACGCGCTCAAGCGTGGTCAAGGGTTGTTGCTTCGCCTTCTCGATGAACAGCGGCAGCATCGAAGAGACAAAGTGAATGACGGTGATCCCGTATTGTTCCAGTGTCTGCGTCAGGTAGTCGATGTCTTGGTGTGCCCCGGGGCGGGCCATGACCAACTGGCCGCCGGCGAGGAGGGGCCAAAAGAACTCGAACACCGAAGGATCAAAGCTGAAGGGAGTCTTTTGCAGGACTCGGTCTTTGCTCGTCAGCGGGTATTCATGTTGTCCCCACAACAGCCGGTTGACGACGCCCACGTGCGGATTCATCACGCCCTTGGGCGTGCCGGTGGAACCGGAGGTATAGATGACGTAGGCGAGATTGTGCGAGGACAGGCCGAGGGCCAGGGGATCGGGATTATGGG
>NZ_BBSK01000130.1:0-19111 GCF_001319805.1 Burkholderia sp. E168m22 | reverse complement strand
TCGCCCGGTCGAGCCGGCCCGTCAGTCGCAAGCCGGCGGGGATGTGGTACGCCAGGCTGGCGGCCGGATCCAGCTGGGCAAGGAACCATAGCCGTTGCTGAGACCACGAGGCCTCCAGCGGCTTGTTCCGCTCAGTACGTCCGATAGCCGTGGCCTTCGCACTAACTGCGGGAGCCACTGAATGCCGTTGCTTGAGTCGTTCCAGCAGCGCTGCGCGTACCAGACGGTCTTGTGTCGAAAGTTGCTTATCCATGGGTGTGCCCCTTCCGAACTAGCGCGCGCAGATCATCGTCGGGGAGCGAGCGGAGTTCATTTTCGATCATTGCGATATCCACTTCGGAATAGCGCATCAACTGCAGCGAGACAACGAGATCGGCCAATGCGACGAGGCTGGTATTGTCGAAGAGCGTTCGTAGCGGGATATCGATCTCAAAGCGATCACGGATTCGCGCCGTCAATTGAACGGCAAGAAGTGAGTGGCCACCCAATTCAAAGAAGTCGTCGTACCTTCCCACGCGATCGACATGCAGCAATTCCATCCAGAGCATTGCGAGTTCACTTTCCACGGCACCCTCAGGCGCCGCATATATGCGCTCAGTCATTGCCGTGGCATCTGGAGCTGGTAGCGCGCCTCGATTCAACTTTCCATTCTTTGTCAGCGGCAAGGCAGGCATTGTCACGAATGCGCTGGGAACCATATATTCCGGCAGTCTGTGGAGCAGATGCTCGCGCAGTTGCTGGACCGAAAGCTCCGCGTCGTCCTTCGCCGTGACATAAGCCGCCAGTCGCTTCTCGCCCGATACGTCCTCGCGTGCAATGACCGCGACGTCCTGTACGTCTGGATGTGCGGCGAGCTTGGTCTCGATCTCCCCCAACTCGATGCGAAAGCCTCGGATCTTTACCTGAAAGTCATTGCGCCCCAGAAACTCCAGCTCACCGTCCGCTGTGAAGCGGCCCAGGTCTCCCGTTTTGTAAAGTCTGGAATCTGGGTCGCCGCAGAACGGATCGTGCGTGAAGCGCTCCGCGCTCAGGTCTGGCAGATTCATGTATCCGCGCGCAACACATCGACCGCCGATATGAATCTCGCCCGTTACCCCGATTGGCACGGGCCGGCGCTCATCGTCGAGGACGTAGATGCGATAGCCAGCTATCGGCTTGCCGCAAATGCCGCGCAGCGCCGTGACTTCCGATTCCGCCGGCACGGCGTAATACGTCGCGTGCACCGTGCTCTCGGTGGCGCCGTACATATTCACGATCGTGGTCCGCGACGGGTTATTGCGCGCAAACCAGCGCTCGACGGTATGTAATTCCAGGGCCTCGCCGGCGAATATAATCTGCCGCAGCGAATGGGTGCGGGCGCTCTCACCCTGAACGGCGACCAGTTGTCGGAAAGCACTGGGCGTCTGGCTCAATACGGTGACGCGTTGCTGGCACAGCAAGTCGTAGAATGCCGAGGGATCCCGCGCGCAGGTCGTAGGCACGATGATGAGGCGGCCACCATGCAACAGCGCTCCCCACATTTCCCAAACGGAAAAATCGAAGCCAAATGAATGAAACAGCGTCCAGACGTCCGACGGACCGAACTGAAACCGTGCCTGTGCTCCGCCGAAGATACGCGGAATTCCAGCATGCTCGATCATCACGCCCTTCGGACGGCCCGTGGAACCCGACGTGTAGATAACGTAAGCAAGCTGCGTTGGTTTGATGCCGAGTGCTTGCGGATCCGGATTCACGGCAGGCATGCTCTCTAGAAGATCGACCTGCGTGTGATCGTCGATATGGACCGCCGGGATATCGACTTTGGGCAGTAAATCGCGAAGGCTGATTTGAGTTACCAGCGCTGAAGCCGCGCAGTCCGCAAGCATGTGTGTGAGACGGTCGACAGGTTGCCCCGGATCCAGAGGCACATAAGCACCGCCTGCCTTTAAAATGCCTAGTAGGCCAACAATCATCGACGGGCCGCGCTCAAGACATATAGCAACGCAGTTGCCTTGCTTTATGCCTAGTTCGATCAGCAGATGGGCGAGCCGGTTGGCTCGTGCGTTGAGTTCGCCATAGCTCAGGACCTCGTTCTCGTAGATAACGGCTATTGCATCGGGGCGTGCTGCTGCATGTGCCTCGAACGGTAAATGTATCAGTGTGTCATATGGGTAATCTACCTTCCGACCGCTGAACTGATCGATCAATAGTTGGTACTCGCTTTGAGGCAGGATTTCAAGTGATCCGACTCGAGTGGATGGACTGGCCACCATGCTCGCGAGCACGGTCTCGAATCGTGCCGCCATCCTTGCAATCGACGTTGCATCGAGCCTGTCGGGATCGTACTTGAAACAACAGTGGATCTGTTCGCCCGCCTCGATGGCTTCCACGATCAGCGGCACGTCGCTCAGACGCCCGCTGTACGGGACAGCGCAAGGCGTTACCGACATGCCGGCCCACTGCGTCGGCCCCGCATCTTGAGCCTTGGCGAGCAATGTCAAAAGCTCCGATCCCTCGCGTGCATTCTGGAAGGCAAACATCGTTTGGAAGATCGGATGTTCTTTGCTGTCGCGTGCGGGAACCAGGTCTTCCACTAGCAGCGAGAACGGAAACTGCTGACGCGCCATCCCGCGCAGGGCCTCGCTGCGCACGTCACGCATGACCGACGCGACGGTCGCCTCGCGGCGGAATCGGGTACGCAAAGCGATCGGGTTGACGAAATCGCCCACGACGCCATCCCATTCGACTCCCGTACGTCCGGGCATCGGAATGCCTACCACCACATCGTCTTGCCCGGTGTGCCGGTGCAGGAATATCTGATACGCGGTCAGCATCGTGATAAATAGCGTCGCCGATTGTTGATGCGCAAGCGCTCTCAATTGGCGGGTCAGGGCTGAAGAGAGCGCTATTGTCAGCCTGGCCTCGTCGCCACTCGATAGTTCGGGACGCGGACGATCATAGGGAAACTGCAGTGCTGGTGCGTCGGCGAGTTGGTCGCGCCAGTAGTTGCGCTGCTCCTCTGCCACGACGCTGCTTAACCACCTGCGCTGATCGGCAACGTATCTGAAATAGGCAGGGTTCTCAGCATCCACTGACGAGGTAGGCTGCAACAGGTCAGCGTCTACCATCAGCGCATCGAACTCTTTAAGCAACTGCCAGTAAGACCAGCCGTCAACGACTAGATGGTCGAAAACAAGGAGCAACGTCGATTCGCCTTCCGATCTTTCGAACAAGGTGGCCTTAAGCCGCGGCTCCCCGATACGGTCGAACGAATGACGGCAAGCTTGAAGAAGCTTGATCTGAAAGCTTTCGGCGTCGAGATCTCGGCTGTCGATGACTTCCAACGGATCGGCATCTATCTTTGCGACCGTCTGGACGACGTTGCCGCCACCCTCGGCAATCTCCACTCGCAACATAGGGTGCCGATCGATCAGAAATCTCAACGCGGACGTGATGGACGCGACAGGGGTTGCGCCAAGTATGTTGACGGCAAACGCGTTGTTGAGCCTCCCAGGCGTGGACGAATTGAGTTGTCGATAGAACCAACGGCTACGCTGGCCTACAGACAGAGGACTCTGGACGGTAATGCGAACATGGTCGTGCATGAGTGCTCGGGTCAAGTAGTTAGGTGCCGAGATGGCGCGGTACGCCAAGCGCTGCGCTGTCAGTCAGCGGCATCGATGGTCGTGGCCGATGACGGTTATTCAGCATTGCGTGCACAAAAACGCTGCGAGGTCGCCAGGTGTGGGGTAGTCATAGAGCCATTCGACGTCGATCGCCGTACCCAGCTGCTCCTCGAGCCGAGCTGCGAAGCGAAAGCTGGTGAGAGAATCCAGCCCAAGTTCATCGAATCGTCCGATTGGCGATAGCGTTTCGGCGTCGCAATCGAGTATGCCGGCCAGTGCGGTGATGATCTGGCCTTCTAGCGCGGTCCGCGTCTGATCGGCGGGTTCATGATCGGTTACAGGCTGCATGGTTTCTTGTTGATTTGAATGATGGGGTAGTCAAGCCACGGCCGGGGAATTTTTGCCCTGCTCGTATTCCGATCGGCACTGCGATCGACGCACCTTCCCACTTGATGTCTTTGGTAGTGCGCCGGGTTTCAGGAACTGCACGTCGTGGACGTTCACGCGATGACTCCTGCTGATGGCGCTTCGTATGGCGGATACGACCTGCGGCCAATCATCGACGCGCCGCAGCCAATCCCGTTCCAATTCAGCCACGATGACCAGGTGCTCGCCTTCCTGATCGCTCAGCGAGAAAGCGGCGCTACCCCGTGGGCGCAAGGCCTCGTGGCTGCTCTCCACCTCGTCCTCGAGATCTTGTGGCGCGTAGTTCTTACCGTTAATGATGATGAGGTCCTTGAGCCGCCCTGTCACATACAAGCAGTTGTCTTTCCAATAACCCAAGTCCCCGGTACGGAGATACTTGGCATCGGGCTGGCCGGGCAGGGTCGCTTGAAAGGTCTCGTGAGTGAGCTCAGGGCGCATCCAGTAGCCTTGAGCAACGCTAGGACCGGAGGCCCATATCTCGCCAACCTCGCCTTCTTCTAGCGCGATGCGCGTGTCCGGATCAACGATGGCGATACGCGTCGAGCGCCGCGGGTACCCGCATCCCATGGGGGATTTGGAGTCCTCACGCGCGGCGTCGAGGGCGTCCACTGCATGGTTTCCCGTGATGAACAGCGTTGACTCCGCCATGCCGTAGCAAGGAAAAAAAGCGCTGGCGTTGAACCCCAAGGGTTGAAACGCTGCACAGAAGCGCTCAACCGTGGATCGCCGAATCGGCTCAGCGCCACAGAACGCGACCGACCACTTCGATAGGTCGACCGATTTCATCACGTGATGGTCGCGAGCTTTGACGGCCAGCTCATACATGAAATTCGGGCCGCCGCTTACGGTGATCTGATAGGCAGAAATGAGCTGAATCCATTGTTCGGGATGTTGTGCGCACTCCACGGGCGACATGATGGTAGCTGGGCACCCCGCGAACATCGGTTGCAGAACGCCTCCGATCAACCCCATGTCGTGAAATAACGGCAATGCGGTAAGGACTGACGACTCATGCGTAATCGCCATCGCGTCGTTGATTTCGCCACTGTTGTGCGTGAGATTGCCGTGCGTGACAACGACCCCTTTGGGATCTCCGGTGGATCCGGAGGTGTACTGGAGGAATGCAATGTCGTTCTTCTCGGGAACGACAATGACTGCGCACTCGCTCGAGCCGCGAGCCTGCATTGCTCTCTTGGTCTCTTCGCTACGTAGATCGATCGCGAGGAGTGGCGAACCGTTGGCGTGTATGCGGACAGACTCGAATTCGGCACTGTCGAAGATCACGGCGGTCGCGCGCGCGTCGGTGGCTAGGCGTTCCATGCGATCGGACAAGAGTAGCTTGCGTGGTATGGCCGTGGGAACGGCGATGACTTGGGCAAGCAAACACGCGTAGAAAGCAATGACGAAATCGCGTTGAGCCCTCAAAGCGAGCAATACGCGCTGGCCTTCGAGCCCCTTGTCGCGCAACAGTGCGGCCAACGATGAGGCGTAGTTCCATAGGTCGAGATAGGTGAGTTCTTCCGGGAGCGAATCGCCGGAAAGGAACCGATATGCCAATCGATCAGGAGTACTATTGGATCGTTCTAAAAGAATCTTAGTAAATGGTGCCATATTGTCTCAACGCAATATTAGATCGCCAATGATCGGACGCGCTACGTTTGAGCTGTAAACATGGCAATCAGAACATCCCGATAGCCCGGCATGGTGGCCACTGCTGGAGTAATGGGGCGCACAGCGTGCTTCATCCTCCTATCGTCGAGGAAAATGTAGTCTCCGGGACGTTTCAGTGTTACCTGCGAAAGCTCACGATCGGTTATTCCACAGTAAGTTCCACTTTCACCCCCTACGACATTGTTGCGATTGATGAGCAGCGACAGCACGAAGTCGACGCCATCGCGATGCATGCCTTCCGGCGTTGGCTTTCCGAGTTCCCCGGTTCGTGCGTAGATCCGATTCTGAAATACCTGTATCAACCACGTTCCGGACTCGTGCGCTTGAGGAATCAGCGCATGAAAGCGGCCGAGGATTGAGCGAAAGGCCGTGTTGCGCTTGATCCGAGGTTCGATGGAAGAGTAGTGTCGATCGATGCCTCCGTTCAGGTGGTTGTAGTCTTTGCTTTGGCGGTAGGTAGTGGTCGCCAATTCTTCAATGTCATGCGCATTCTCGGTCTGCCGAAATTCGGCGAAGCGTCTGTGCCGATATCGTCCCCGATCGGCCATGTAGTCGTCCACGGGCATGTCGTTCCAGCTGTCGGCAAATTGCTTCCAGTCGGTGGTTTCCGTCAGATCTTCCGCAAATAGATCGCTGGTGTTCCCGTGGATGTGTCCCGCGGTGGACAAGGCATCCCGCAAATGAATGTCGCTTTTGATAGCCACGCTGTTTCCCTATTCCGATTTGATTAACCTCGCGCTGCGGGCACAGTGGGCCCGCACGCATCGACGTGCAGCAGTTCGCCCATGGCTACGACCACCCGCCGAGCGCCTTTGAAGGTATCGCGGCCATGTGCCGCCAACAGGTTGTCGATCAACATGACGTCACCGGGCTGCCATGGCTCGCGGCATGCGTTTCGCTCGTACGTGTCGTTCAAGATGTCCATTTCGACTTGGGGAATGGGTTGCCCGTCGCCGTAGCACGTATCGAACGGCAACTGGTCGTGGCCGAATGAACTGGCCAGGATGCTTCTGACGTTGGCATCAAGAGACCATCTGCTCCAAAAGCTCATATGCCCGAACAGCGCTTCGTCACCGGTAGTGGGGTGCTTAACGACCGCGGCTCGTCTCTGAGTGGTACGCAGGGTGCCATTCGGCAACCACTCATGCCCGATCTCGTTGTCGTTACAGAACCTTGCAATGTTCGCACGGTCGGTGCTTTCAAAAGCACTCTCCAACGTCTGACCTATGTGGGCGTGATAGTGGCGGGTCAATAGCCACCCGTGAGCACGGTATTTATTACTGACCTCAGGCGGCAACTGGGCGAGCACCTTCCGCGTATCTGCTACGACCGTGCAGCCACCAGCGGTCGGCGCTTCGAGACACGCGAACAGGAGCACCCCCGGGAATTCCAGCGCATAACTGTTCTCGTTGTGGAAACCAATGCGATGCGCGGGAGGGAGATCGTTGGCGGAATACACCTGATCTCCGAAGTGAGTTCGCTGGGCGGTGCGCTCGCGATTCACGGCGATATCCTTGATCAAGGCGTCGCGAGCGAGACCGACGTCTGCCGCTGAGCCGATCGGCAGGTGTTTGATCATAAGGAAACCGTGCCGGTGCAGCGAGCGGCGAATAGTCGGAGCACGGTCGCGTAACCAGCTTTGAGCCGCACGCATGTTTTCGAACGCTGGCACCCTAATCAACGGCATGCCGCCGGCGCTCCGTTCCACGGCAAGGGCTTGATCGCAATCCATCAGATCGGTAGTCATGAAATGTCGATGAGTGGCGTCGGGTCGATGGCTATCCCATGAGGCTCAGGCTGAGCTCCCATGACGCACGATAATCGGATATCGGTCTCGGGCGTCAGGATTCGACAGCCATCTCGAGTTCCCGGCTTCCGCGTGCACGTGCGACCAGCTTTTCCCATTGATCGCGGTCCGTCAGATAGCGCGGAGAGTCGGCGCGGATTGCGCACACATCCGCGACGCCGGGACGCAATTTGAATTTGACTGTCCCGCTGACTTGCTTGCTTATTTCGGCGACGAAACTGTTCGCCGCCAGCCGCAAGGACCCGTACCAGCGCCCTTCAACGGCCTCCCGTACCCACAATTGCTCGATCACAAGTTTCTCGCGCAGCAGCTCTGCGTCGAGCGTCGCAGTCTCGAGATGGCGGAATGCGTCCATCAGGACGTTGGCGGCTGGCGTCTCACGCACTTCGAGCACCTTCTCGCCCTGCTCGAGGTGCTCGAGGCCCGCATGGCGACCGATGCCGAACATGCCAGCGGTCTCGTTTGCGAGTGCGATGAGTTCAACCGGCGGCAATGCCGTGCCATTCAACGCAACCGGTCGACCTCGCTCGAACGTGAGTGATAGGTGCGTATCGACGCCGACCAGGCTGCGTGGTTCCGTCCACCGAAAAAGGGCTTGCGGTACCTCGAAGCCTTCGGGGTTGTCGAGCATGCCCGACTCGAATTCCCGACACCAAAGGTTTGCGTCGCCGCTGACCGACCGGGCCTCGAAATGCCGCAGCCCGTGGGCTGCCAATTCGGAGATCTTCTGCGGACGCGATATCGCGGAGTATTCGTATGGAGTTCCAAAGAAGCCCGGGTAGCCGAGCTGCGAAATCGCGCCGTTTAGCCGTCGAAGACTATTTTGCGATTGGTTCGCCGTATGCACGATCGCGTCGCAGCCGAGTTTTGACGCTGTTTCAACCGCAATCTTCGCGATGATGGGCCTCGATAGAGACGAGCTAATCGGGTAGATACCCATATATCGCGCGTTGGCGGCAATCGCGGGCAGCACTGCTTGTTCCGCAAACATCTCGCGTCCATCGACTACCACCAGACGCGCTTGGAATTGCTGCGCAAGGTGCTCCAACTCGTCTTCGGTGCCACCTTCGCCGAGATCAACGGCCAGTGCAGTTACCCGACACTTTTTATTGGCCAATTGGCTCAATACGTAGGTGCTGTCTAGCCCGCCGCTAAACAAAGTCAGGACATGGTTGCAATGGCTAGCTATTAAATTCAGGTCTTGCAAGCTGCGAATAAGGTAGGAATTCCGCATCTGTGTGTTCGAAATGAATGGTTTTTTGAAAGACCACGTGCCTACATTCCTGTTGCCGCTGCGTTGTGATGCTCCGGACATTGAAGGCGAGCGCGTCCCTTCCGTGGAGGAAATCAAGCATCTTTAATGCGGATGCGTTTCAAGGGGAGAGGCGGCTTATTATGTTCGCTTGCAGTAGTGACAAACATTAGTGCGACAAATAGCACGTGTCAAACTTTGTTTGATGAGGGTTGTGGTATACGAGAGCTGTCAATCTGCTAATCTTATTCTTACACTATCGCCAGTGTGATGATCGGTTAAAATAGTAATGTAAATTAAAAGAAATGATTGAGTTAGGATCGGTTCACCATCTCGGTGCTAACGCGTGTGCTCAATAGTTTGAGTACTCTTGTGCGACATCGCAGCGAGCGCGCCGTACCCCGCGGTGATGTCTAGCCAGATTGGATGAGCTCACACTCCTGGCGTCGGTCTGTTTCGAAGGAGGTATTGGTGCATTGGCAGAGCCGTTGCCGTCCATGCCGGCGACCTGACTTATTTCCTAAATTCATTTCGTGCGGCGTTGCTGAATGGAAGACGTAATTTAATTGGTGGAAGTATGAAATATAAAAATCGCAATTTTAGTGGAATCACTCTAAAACTCGATACTCTCAAGAACTTGCGGGTAATTGGCCAGAGCCTGCGACGCTCTTAACCTGTTTGGCGAGATTTTTCCCATACCTCATTCTTGTTTTTAGAATAAATACTCTAATTCATGGCTTGTGCAAATAATTCGCCTGACTTTAAATGCGGCGCAAGCTTAAGCGCGTATGTCGGTATGTCGTTTTTTGATTCTCCGGCTCGAGAAGTGTCTATTGCGTGAGTCCCTTGTCAAAGCTGCACGTAGAGCAGAGAAGAAGGTGGTGGTCCTTATTGTGCAAAGGCACCGCTGTATTTTAGAACAGGCTGATCAGAGGTCTGCGCAGCACGTCGCGCACCGCAATCGGCTTCTGGCGCCGATCAACTTTGAATTTTTGAAACTATGGCGAAGTGCAAATGTCTGGTGTTTTGAGATCATGGCGTTGGATCATTTGCGTTGTCGCCGCGATATCGATGCTCTTGATGTCGCTCGCACTGTTTGTGTGGCGTTTCGTGGATGCCAGCCTTCCGATCGAGGACGGAACAATCGCAAGCGTTGGCTTGCAAGCGCCCGTCAGCGTCCAGCGGGACGCTGACGATGCGGTTCTGATCACCGGCGTCAACCGGGCCGACGTAGCTTTCGCCACCGGGTTTGTCCATGCGCAAGAGCGGTTCTTTCAAATGGACCTCTTGCGTCGAAATGCATCTGGAGAGCTTGCCGAACTGTTTGGCGCGAAGGCGCTGACCATAGACCGTGCGCATCGATTGTATAGGTTCAGGGCACGTGCAGAGGCCGTCCTCGCGACGTTGGAACCTGAGCAAAAGACTTTGCTCCAGCGTTATACGGCAGGAGTCAACGCAGGGCTTGCGAAGCTGCACGCGTGGCCGTTTGAGTACGGCGTGTTGATGCAACGTCCAAAGCCTTGGACTGAAGCCGATACGCTGCTGGTCATATGCTCCATGTACTTCGATCTACAGGGCGACCTCGTCCCTAGGAAGATTGCTCGAGGTTGGCTCAAGGATCATATGACCGATCAGCAAACGGCGTTCTTTCTCCCGACCGCCAGTGCGTTCGACGCGCCATTGGACGCAATAGCGTCGCCGTCGGCAATCGCCTCGATGCCCGCGTCGGCGCCAGCGTGGTTCGCTCCGGACGTTCGTCCGTCCCGGATTGCGGCTGTCGAGGCGACGCAGTCCGTTGGCAGCAACGCTTGGGCATTGGCCGGATGGCGCAGCAAAATGGGCAGCGCCCTCGTGTCCAACGATATGCATTTGAACCTCGCGTTGCCGAATACCTGGTTTCGGATGCAGCTCGTGTTCCGGGACGCGCAAGGCGCGAGGCGACACATCGAAGGCGCCTCCTTGCCTGGCGTTCCACTTGTAATTGTGGGCAGCAACGGACATATCGCTTGGGGTTTCACGAACAGCTACAGCGATAGCCTCGACCTCGTCGAAGTGCAATTCGACTCTCACGACGCCCTGCGATATCGTGATATGGACGGTTGGAAGACGGCGCACTGCTTCCTTGAAACAATCAGGGTGAGCGGCGCCGCGCCGGAAACGATGGCGGTCGTTGAAACAGAGGCTGGACCGATTCGCCAAATCGGCGGGCGGTTCTATGCAATCCATTGGGTGGCGCAGCAACTAGGCGCAGTTAATCTCGGGCTTGAGGGCATGGAAGAGGCTGGCGACGTGCGTGCGGCGCAAGCCGTTGCCTCTCGATCGGGGTTGCCCACGTTGAATTTCATAGTGGGTGATGCGCAGGGCCACATCGGTTGGACCATCGCCGGCCCGCTGCCAGACCGCGACGCATCTTTCGATTCCAGCTTTCCCTACCGTGCAGATCGACGGCAAACATGGACGGCATTGCGCACTCCGAATGCACATCCTAGTGTGAACGATCCCCAAGAAGGACAGATATGGAGTGCGAATAGTCGACAGTTGATGTCGGAAGAGTATCGTAAGATCGGCGATGGGGGTGCCGATCTCGGTGCGCGGGCTCGCCAGCTTCACGACGATCTGTCCGGCCTCGGCGATCGAGTAGACGAAGCGCTGGGCTACCAGGTCCTGGCTGACGATCGAGCGCTGTTCGTTGCGCCGTGGCGGCAGCGCGCCCTTACCGTCCTTGATGGCGCAGCACTTGCCAATCGCCCCGACCGGCAAGCGTTTCGCCGCTTGCTGGAAACGTCGTGGACCGGTCGAGCAAGTGTCGACTCAGTGGGTTACCGTCTTGCTCGCATGTTCATCGACGCCATTTACACCGAGCTGTTCGGTGCCGTCGACGGCGCTTTGCACGGGCTCGATCGACATGCGAGTTACGCGAAGGCGAATCCCCGCTGGCCGGTAGTCGCCGCTCGGCTCATTGACGAGAAGCCGGCGAACTGGCTGCCTGATGGCGAGAATTGGCGCGACCTTGAGCTCGAAGCGATCGACCTCGTGATTCGAAGCGCAACAGCGACAGATGGGGACTTGGCGAAGGCAACTTGGGGCAAGCGCAATACCACATCGATTCAGCATCCGTTCGCGACGATATGGCAGCCACTTGGCCGAATTCTCGGCGCGCCGAAGCAACCGATTGCCGGCGACGACAACATGCCGCGAGTGGCGGGCCCCGCCTTCGGCCCCTCCGAGCGCATGGTGGTATCGCCAGGCCACGAGGAACGTGGACTATTCGACATGCCTGGCGGCCAAAGCGGCAATCCGCTAAGCCCGCAGTTCCTTGCGGGGCACGACGCGTGGGTCAGTATGCGGCCCGGGCCGTTGTTACCCGGAAAACCGCAGCACGAATTGTCAATCGTGCCGCGAGGAGAGTAGAGCGATCGCAGATTTCCCCTTTGCGACGCCCAACAGGAGGGCAGATTGAGTTACAGCGATACTGAATTGCATTCCCTGCTCGACAAGGAGCTGGATCGCCAGCGCACGACGCTTTCGTTGATCGCATCGGAGAACATCGTAAGCGAGACGTTGCTTAACGCCATGGGGTCGAGCGTTGTTAATAAGACGGTCGAGGGGTTTCCCGGGCAGCGGTATCACGCGGGCTGTGAGGTGGCCGATGAACTGGAGGAATTGACGATCTCGCGCGCACGCGAGCTTTTCAGCGCGGGTTACGCGAATGTTCAGCCGCATTCGGGCACTCAAGCCAATCAGGCCGCGTTGGCCGCGACAGCGCGGCGCGGCGACCGGATACTTTCCATGACGCTGGCCGACGGCGGGCATCTAAGTCACGGCGCGCGGTTCAATCTTTCCGGCGTCTATTACGAGGCGCATCACTACTCGGTGGATCCGGCGACGGGCCTTATTGATCTCGACGCATTGCGCGACTTGGCGAAGGCGACACGACCGGCAGTCCTGATCGCCGGTGCGTCTTCGTATCCGCGCGACATCGACTATGCATCGTTTGCAGCGATTGCTCGGGAAGTCGGCGCGCAACTGCTTGTCGACATCGCTCACTTCGCGGGACTCGTCGCAGTCGGATTGCTTAACGATCCTGTGCCGTATGCCGACGTCGTTACCATGAGCACCTATAAAGGTTTGCGCGGACCGCGCGGCGGACTGATCGTCGCGAGAGACGCTGAACTCGCTGCTCGTCTGCGCCGCGGAGTCTTTCCCTTTTCGCAAGGCACACCCGCGATGAACATGATCGCTGCCAAGTCGGTGTGCTTGCATGAAGCACTGCAGCCCTCGTTTGCAGAGTATGGCCGTCGCACGCTCAAGAGCGCCTTGCGGTTGGCTGACGAGCTGCTTCGCTTGGGCGTGCCACTGATCAGTGGGGGGACGGATACGTCAATGCTCATGGTCGACTTGCGAGGCCGCTCGGTGAGTGGCGACTTGGTAACACGCCGGCTGGAGTCGATTGGATTGCTCGCCAATCGCAACCTTGTGCCGAATGACCCGCGCGGCCCCGGCGAGACTTCGGGCGTGCGGCTTTCGACTGCCGGCATCATGTCCAGAGGATTGCCGATCGAAAGCGTCGATGTCGTCGCCATGATCGTCGCCGCGGCATGTGCCGACCAGATGTCTGAGAGTATCGCGAAGGAATGTCATGACGAGATCCGCGCATTGTGCGAGGCCTGGCCATTGTCCGCGCGCGGAGCGCGTACGAACTGAGCAGCAGGCGACGCGCTACTTGAATACACCAGCGGCCATTCACAGACATACTTACGGCAGCCATACGGTGGCAAATTTGCTCACCTGCGCTGGCGTTGCTTATGTAACTGGGCGCTTCGCGATCGGTTTCGGAAGCTCCCAATATGGACCGTCTGCCTTTCTCGACACACGGTTTGGATGTGATGTTCGTCATTGAGCTCAATACTATCGCGATGCGAAAATTTGAAAATGAATCACTGGAGCGCAGAAGCCTCCTCAAATTTCCGATAAAGGGGGGAGTTGGCCAGTTCACAGTATCGAGAGTCCTGCTGGTCGGCCACGCCAGCGATAGGCGCGAAATCGAAATCGATAAGGTCTCCGTCTTATCCTTAACTGGAATCTCATTACATACAATCGATGAGGATATCTCTTTCCACCCCGACGTGAATTTGTGCTGCTCCATAGCACTCTTGATCGCGGTCGGTGCTCGAAAGAAACATGGTACCTCGGGCGAAGAGATATACGCTTCAGCGTATGGTGTAGGTTTGCTGCTGTTTAGATATCCGTCGAATATTCACTTGTTGTGCGAGCATGCTGGGACGAAAGATGTCGATCATCCACTTGAATTGGCAATTTGCACGTGTTTGAATCGCGCCTCGGATGTTGAATGCACAAGCAACCTCGTCTGGATAGACGTAAACAATCAACCGGTATACGCAATTCATCTAGACGAAACGCTACCGGACCTTTCTGAAGTATTAACTTTGATAACTAATGGAATAGGATTCTTACCGGGAGACTTGCTGTTGGTGGGGCAAACCGCGGTACCCGTTGCTGTAAAGCATGGCGACATTCTGCGCGGTGGAGTGGAAGGCGTGGCTAGCTTTCGCCTAAAGATTGGTGCTGACCAGAACTAGGAAATCCGTGAATGCCCCACCTCCGATCAAAATCGACATCAGGTTCAGTATAGCGTCTCCCGTCGCGTGGTGGCGGGTGCTAGCAACGTTGACTATATCCTGCGTGCCATCCTTGAGTTACTCGGACCTGCGGCATCAAAACGAGACAAGCGCGCACGTGACTGAACGTAGACCGAGCCCAGCACTGCCTCTTGTGCCGAGGTTGTGTTGCCGTCAGTCGATTCCGTACGATTCGGACGGCTACTGGGCCCGGCGGAGAATGATCTGGCGATGCGATCGGCGCGGAGGACACCGAAAGGCTGCACTGACTTGCCGTGCACGTTTTGCCTCTTCACTATGGAGATAGGTCGACGTGGTTGCCACGGACGCGTGACGCAGGTTGTCTCGTACCACAACCAGTTCCACGCCGGCGTCCAACGCGTGCGTTGCGTGCGTATGGCGCAGCCAGTGCGGGCTGGCGCGCCGAAGCTTGTCGGCCAGCGCTGGATGGCGGATGTTCACGCGTTCGGCGGTCTCCCGAAAGAACTCACCTAATACCTGCCGCAACCGCGTCGCACTGATGTGGGCGCCGCCAGGGCGTGCTGCACGATGGACCACATTGAGGTCGGCGACCAACGGAGTGGCCGGCTGCCATTGGGTGCGTGTGACCGGCAGACCCCGTGCCTTCAGCGTGCGCCGTAGCGCGTCCCGCGCGAGCGGCGGCAGGGCCACGCGCCCCGATTTCGCCCCTTTTCCCATTACCTCGAGCCATAACGCGCCGCGGGCGTCCGTCGCGATGTCGCCCAGCGTTGCGGCCACCAGTTCCTGCACGCGCAGGCCGGTCGCGTAGCCGAAGTCGAGCATAAACCGCAGCCGCTCGGCAGCCGGGGCGCTCCAGCCGGTCCGCTCGAGCTGGTCGGCTGCAGTTCGCACGACCCGCCACTCCCGGTCAGTCAACGCCCGCCCGGTATCGAACGGCGCGCGCGTTGCGCCGCCGCGGACGGTCACCCCCGCAAACGGATTGAGCACGACATAGTGCTGGCCGACCAACCACCCGAAGAGCGCGCGCAGGACGGCCAGCGCATAGGCTGTTGAGCGCGTTGTCAGGTGCCCGGCAAACGGGCGCCAGGCCGGTGTGGCGCGCGGGCACGGCGGCCCGATCCAGCGCGCGGCGGGCGTCGGACGTCGCAAGAAGGTGCGATAGGCGATCGCGTCGTCGGTGGTGAGCGATGAAAGTGGGACGCGCCGTTCCACGATCGCCCACAGCAACAGCCGCTCCGCCTCGCGCCGGTAGGCACGTGCGGTGTGCGCCGATTCGTGCAGTGTCAGCCAAGCCTCGATCGCCTGGTAGTCGTTGGACGCGGCGAGGCCGCAGGTGTCACGTGGGGCCCGGAAGCGGCCGTGTGAGCCATCGAGGGCCGCGGGCAGGGACTCAAGTGACCATAGTGGGACGAGTTGAGCCCCGTCGGCCTCGTAGGCGACGAGCGTAGCGGCGCGCTGGACCAACGCGTGATGGGCGGCCAGGAAAGTCTCGAGGCGTTGCGCGCCCTGACGGCCGAGGCCCGCAATGTTCCGCCACCAGCGCTTGCGCCGCGCCCGGTGCACGAGCAGGTCGGCGAGCGAGTTGATGTGGGCGGTGGCGAGGGCGCGTGCGGTGCGCGGCGGCAGCCACCGGTTCACGGGGTCGGCTGGCAGCGGTGCGGGAATGGGCGTGGTGCGCAGCACGTCGAGGGCGACAACGACCTGCGCTGCATGGCGGGTGCGGTCCGCGGCCGGGTGCGTGAACAGTGGAATCAGGTCGTCGCGCTGGCGGGCCGTCGCGCATGCGACGAGCTGACGACGGATGCGGCCCAGGAGGCCACGCGACGATTGTCCATCGGCCTTGCGGTGCGGCAGGTAGCGCGCGACCGCCGCGCGGGCGGTGAGGCCTTCATGCCAGGCGCGCAGGGCGGCCAGCGACGCGAGATCGGGCAGGGCTGTCCCAGCGAAATTTCCGTCGCCCGGCCGTGCGGAGGAGGTCGGGGCAGTACACATGCATCCAGTTTAGGTCGCCCACACGCACCATGCGATAAGAGTATTTATCGCAAACTGTTTTGGCCGATATTCACTGGCTTAGTCTAGAACAAAGCCGGAGGTAGGGATGCGCCGGCAGAGGCGTCGCTGGAGCGAAGCGGATAGGCCATGCAGTCGCGCATGGGCAGCCGCACCAGGGGCGGGCCAACGCTCCTATCTGTTCACGTACTGGGCGTGGCGAGTTGCATCGAACATTGCCATCGACCCGCAACAAGCCGTTGGAGGCGGAAGGTTCGGTTGTGATCGGATGGCTACGACGATCAAGATTCCCTTGGCTAGAGCGCCGTGTTCGCGACACATCCGAGACGAAAGGTTACGGTTGATGGACGTTTCGAATGATTTCGTCCAGCGTTAAGCGGATATTTAGTCAATCGTTTGCGAAGTCTCCGTGAAACGAAAGCAAACGTTTGAATTTCTGCTGATGCAATTTTTAAGCACGTATCCGTTGTTCGGTAGATCAATTTTTGGCATATTTTCTCGAATTTCAGTGCTTGTGCTATTGAATGCAGCAACTATGCCTCCACTTGACCTGGATAACAGGCGCAACGTCTTGTTCAAAACGAGGAGATATAAATGGTAGCGCCGCAGGACCACGAATACTCGGTGATGGGTGGCGCCAATCGAGCTAAAGTAGGTCGGCTCCTGAGCTTCGCCGCGAGCGCGATTTCCGGTGGCCTAGTCTTTGTTATTTTGCACTTTGTCGACTTGGCGAAGAAGTTCGGATGGAACGTCAACATTCCTCCAACCTTGCTGTCGCTGGTGGGCGCTGGCGCCGTCTTCGGTGCCCTGTACTGGGTGTTGAGTCAGTGGGCCTGGAAATGGTATGGCGTCGGCGCTTGGTTAAAAGTTCCGGTCCTTTCGGGTACGTGGGATTGTCAGGGAAAATCACTCGCTCCAGATGGAACGACCAGATTCGACTGGCATGGCGAGGTGAAGATTGTCCAGTCTTGGGACAAACTGCGGATCCGTATGACCACCGATACATCCGGTTCGAACAGCATCTCTGCGGCACTTGCTCACGACAGCGTCGACGGCGTCGTGTTGCTGTACCACTATCGGAATGACCCCCGGCCGGAGGCTACCGAATTGCGAACTCATACCGGGTGCTCTGTCATGACGATCGCCAAGGATCTTCGGTCCGCAACGGGTGAGTATTTCACTGGCCGCGGCCGTATGACTTTCGGCACGATGACTTGGACGAAGAGGAACTGATGACCACGGATATCAACAAACGTCTTTCGCAACTTAGGCAGCGGCGTACCGGTAGCTCATTTGCGACGGAATCGTTTTCTCGAGCGGATTCGGTTCACGCCGGCATTACCTTGGATGCGGCGGGCCCTGAGCCTTGGGAGACACGTGGAACTTCGAGTCAGCACTGGACAAAGTATGCGCTCGGCGCGATGACGGCGGTAGGCAAGAAGTACACCGACGTCAGCATCGCCAACGCGGACCGGGTAGCGGATCAGTTACGCGACCGGCTGCATGCCGCTGGTGTTAGCACCGAGTTTAAACTGCAGGGCTCCGTACCACTAGACGTCCATATCAGGCGTGTCAGCGACGTCGACCTTCTGACCATCCTGAAGAATTACAGTACATTCGCGCGGAGCGGGATCAAGGCAAGACAGGGAATCTACCGAAGCAATACTACCGAGACCAGCGAAGAAAGACTGGCAGGCCTTCGCGCGCAAGTCGAACTTGATCTACGAGCAGCTTTTCCGGCGGCCGACGTTGACATTTCCGGTGGTAAGGCAGTCAAGGTTTCCGGCGCCTCCCTTCAGCGCTCCGTGGATGTCGTGCCGGCGCACTGGATCGATACCGAGGCGTACCAGAGTAGTGGTAGGGAGGAGGACCGTGGCGTCAAGATTTACGATAAGAAGACTGGTGAGACAATCAGCAACCGCCCATTTCTGCACATTGCCCGGGTTGGTGGCCGCTGCGACTCGATCAAAGGCGGCCTTCGCAAGGCCATTCGCCTGTGCAAGAGTATGAAGGCGGACTCTGACCGGGAGATCAAGCTTTCAAGCTTCGATATTGCCTCGCTTATGTACCACGCCGACATGAGCGCACTACGCCTCGGACAGTTCACCGATCTGGCTGTTCTCGCCGAGACGCAGCGCCATCTGGACGCGGCTTGCAAGGATCGGGACTGGGCCGGCAAACTACTTGTCCCCGATGGCGGTCGTCGTATTTTTGACAGCCAGGAAAAGTGGCGCTGGCTTTTGAATTTGTCGCTTGAGATCGACGACCTCCTCAGCAACGTTTACAGAGAGGTCGTTCCCGGACAGCGTGACCCCAATCGACTGCTAAGCGAAAAACGTAACGTGGTTAAAGCGACGTCTATCTGAACCAGGCAAGCGCCGAGCGGATTCCGATCAGCAACCTGGATGTATTCGTTGGCAGCCGGACGTCATTTGGCCCCGGCCGCCCGAGATCCGGCTGGCGGCAAGCCTGGACGACCTGGATACGAGCGCTCGTTGGCGTGTGATTGATCGGGCGCACGCCAACGATAACGATGCCGTGACCAACACAGCCGGGACGGATGCGCACCAAGCTCTGTCGATACGCAAACACTTCCGCACTTATTTGACTCATCGGCTTTCGAGTGTGTAAATCCCTATTGTGCGACGATGGAAATGAAGATATGCCCAATGGACCATGCTATCCGTGACCAGCTGATATCAAATGTCAGTCTTTCATG
>NZ_BBSK01000129.1:0-5172 GCF_001319805.1 Burkholderia sp. E168m22 | reverse complement strand
CAGTATGACTTTCCGTGAGGTAGGGCTGGCCTGGCGTGGTGTATTCAACGCGGGTTAGCATCGCTGCCAGAGCCGCACCGGTGGGCCGAAGCCGCACCGCGGCGATTTTCACCACGGAGGCCAGCATGGAAAAAGATAGCACGCTGTACGTCGGTCTGGATGTGCATAAGGAGTCGATCTCGGTGGCATACGCGGTCGACGCAGGCGCGGTCGAATCGCTCGGCAAGATCGGTACGACCAAAGCGGAGATTGATCGGCTGTGCAAGCGGCTGCAGTCGAAGGCGCCGCACGTGCGAGTCGTCTATGAGGCCGGTCCGTGTGGCTATGGCCTGTATCGGCAGCTCGTGGAGCGCGACTTCGAGTGCATGGTGTGCGCGCCGTCGCTGATACCCCGCAAACCTGGCGATCGCGTCAAGACGGATCGCCGTGATGCGATGAAGCTTGTGCGTGCACTGCGTGCCGACGATCTGTCGGCCGTGCATGTGCCGACGGTCGAAGACGAAGCTTTTCGGGATCTGGCACGAGCATGGGCGAGCGTCCGAGAGGAGCTGCGTCAGGCAAAGCAGCGTTTGAAGTCGTTTCTGCTCGCGCACGGGGTGCGCTACACGGGGCGAGCCGACTGGAGTGAAGCCCACAAGCGCTGGATCAGTTGCTACTCGTTCGGCAACGCGTGGCAGCAACTGGCATTCGAGGAACACCGGCGCACGATCGACGATCGGCTTGCCCAATGTGATCGTCTGGAAGCGGCGTTGCGCGAAGCTGTCGTTGACTGGCGTTTCTACCCCGTCATACAGGCATTGCAGGCCATGCGGGGCGTGCAGTTTCTGACCGCTGTTGGCATGGTGTCGGAACTTGGCGATCTATCGCGATTTATGCATCCGCGTCAGCTCATGGCATGGTTCGGCGTGACGCCATCCGAACACTCGTCCGGCGGCAAGCGACGCCAGGGAGCCATCACCAAAACCGGCAACAGCTACGCCCGTAAGTTGCTGGTCGAGGCCGCCTGGAGTTACCGGCATGCAGCTCGCGTCGGGCCGCAGATTCAACGTCGACATGAGGGACTACCAAAAGTGGTTATCGACCGTGCCTGGGACGCCCAGGTTCGGTTATGCCAGCGGTACCGCAAGCTGGCAGCGCGCGGCAAGAACGCCGGCATCACGATCGTCGCCGTCGCGCGCGAACTGGTTGGCTTTATTTGGGACATCGCTCGTCTCGCAATGACGGCGACGTCCCCGCGCAGTGCCTGATACGCCAACGAGGATTTACAAATTGATGGGCATCATCACGGAGAGTTTCCTGAAGGCGGCGTAGCCCGGTACTCGAGCAACCCGCGGTTCAACTAGGCAACAGGCAAGGCAAGGTATGTCCAATTTGCGCCATTAGAGAGCGGCAGGCTCATGAGACGGACCTCTGTAATGCGGTACCCAACCCGCGCATATCAGTGTGATCCACCGTCGTCGTTACTGCTACGTCGCCCTCAGGAAATTCGAATGTCCACGGAACCCCGAAAACCGGTCGCTTCGGTTGACGCGGAAAGTCATATCAGTTGAAACGATGTCCGTGAATCACACATTTCATGTCGTGCACGGATTCTCCACGCCACGCTTGCGGTCCGTTAGAATGGTCGAGTCGCACGCGTTCGGCATATCTACGGCTGTATCCTTGAACGCCCATAAACCATGTCGCTTCATACAGATTTTGCGTTCGATCTCCTGGACGCGGTGACGGGCATTGCACCCGACGATTTCAATGGACTGGGGGTTCTCTTTTATCTCGGTCCCCTGCGTCTGCCGGTCGTCCCCCTTGGTGACCAGACTCTGTTTGATCCGGCTCTACCTGTTGGCGGATTTCAGCAAATTGCCCAAGTTCTTGCATCAATTTCGACCGTCGCGTCCGTTTGGCATGATGGCTTCCACCTTATTGATGTCGAAACTACCCACTTGACACACGTTTCCCAGTTCTTTTCTCCACCGATCGACATTCTGAAAGCCTCAGTGTCTCAGGGCACACCAATAGGAGCCCGCCAACTAGCAGCTGTCGCAGGCTCCAGAATGGATGCCGTTGTGTGTGCCGGACTGTTGAGCAAAAATGCCGATCCAATTGTTTTTTCCAGAGGAGTTCGCGTAGGGCGACGGAGGGGCTGATGGAAAACTTCACGCTTACCGAACAGCAGTTTACTCTGTTGAAGAAGGCATTTACTACAATCGTAGTGTTGCTCGCCGGTGCGATCGCCTCGGTTAACATTCACTTCTTTCACGCCCCAGTGGACCTGACAAATCTGTTTCGTTGGTTCACAACGGGCCTGTCTGCGGCATCCTTCTTGTTCGTTATCTACTACAAATGGGCATGGCGCATTGGCCGCATGCCGGTATGGAGTGGTCGGCCACTGCTCCGAGGGGTTTGGATTGGATGCCTATCCTCCGACTATGGTCAGGCACCCGGTGCCCCACCGCTTACGTTGCCTATCGTTTTCGTCATCAGGCAGACGTATCTGACGCTATCTCTTCAAAGCTTCACACAGAGTCAGACTGGAGACTCGAGAGTGGAGGCGATTATTCGCAACGCGCGAAGCAACGCGACACACCTCGCCTACGTTTTCGAGCTGAAAAACGAATATCCAGGTGCGCGAAAACTGGTAAATGGTGCTGGTGATCTCGAGTTAATATCAGGAGGCAGCGTGCTTAAGGGTAGCTATTGGACCAGTAGTCCGACTCACGGTTCGTTAATCATGCGGCGAGTATCGATGTGCCCTGATGAGATAAAGCGCTTTGAAGACGCCGTTCGAAAGTGGCCGTTGGGCACCCCGTGGGGTGTGAAATGAGGGGTATTGCCTGTCGCTCAACACTTTCTTGGTCGATCATGCGATTAGCAGCGCGGAGTGCAGTCATTCACAGAGCATGAGAAAATGCTCAGAGCTTTTCTTCTCTGGAGGAGTGGAGCAAATGGCAATTTCTGAATCACAGCTCGAAACATGGTCCCATCTTGGATCGGTCCAACAATCTGCCAAAACATATGAAACGATTCAGAAGGCGTTAAACGATGGAAGCTCACCATATTCCGCTAAGGATTTTTCAGTATTTCTCCAAGGATCATACGGAAATGGCACGAACGTGTACCGGGACAGCGATGTCGACGTAGTAATCCAACTTAACCAGACTTACTACGCGAACACCAACGCGCTCGATCCTGACGCGAAGGCGAACTACGACAGGGCATTCAGTCCGGCGACGTATACGTATAGGGAATTCAAAGCGGACGTCCTCGCCTGGTTGCAAGAAAAATTTGGTTCAGATGTTAAGCCCGGGAAAAAAGCAATATTCATTAAGGGAAATGGCAGTCGTCGTGACGCGGATGTAATTGTTTGTTCACAACATCGAAGGTATCGAGCTGCGAGCACCGGTATAGATTACGAGTATGACGAGGGGATTATTTTCTGGGCAAACGACGGGGCCGAGATCGTCAATTTTCCGAAGCAACATTCAGAGAGCTGCACGAGAAAACATCAAAACACAAACTCGCAATTCAAGCGCATGGTTCGTATTTGCAAGAACATGCGGAACCGCATGATCGATGACGGGTACATTGCAGACGGCGTTGCCCCCTCTTACTTTCTTGAGGGGATGCTGTGGAATGTTCCAGCTGACCAGTTCGTCCAGAGCTACGAGGAATCGTTCGTCAATATTTTCAATTGGGTGCTGCGCGCAGACAAGACGCAACTCGCGTGCGCGAATGACCTGTATTGGCTCGTGCGCGACAACGCCAACGTCTGCTGGTCGACGGGGAACTTCGACGCGTACCTCGCAGCTGCCAGGACGTACTGGAATGATTGGAAAAACTAGGATAGAACGTCGTTAGGCAGCGAAGCTTTGCGAAAAGAACGATGTTAATGGCCGAAGTATGGCCCTGAACCAGAATTAGTCCCGCTCGAAGGTGAAGATTTCCGGCTTGGTTGAGTTGTCAGGTGAGGCCGACTCCCTTGCCTGACGGGCGAATTCGGCGGGCGTCATTCACTGCAACGCGGAGTGGGGACGAACGTCGTTACAAGCGAACATGTCATTCCATGCCCGAAGTACAACTAACAGTTGTCCTGTATGTTGCTGTCCGCGCCGACACGAATGGCGCCAAAATCCCCAAGTACCGATGCTCCCGGCCTGATATAGCAACCGGCGCCGACGATCACGTCGCTGATGATGCTCGCACTCGGGTGCGTGCTGCTCACCGCGGTCTAATCTATCATTGCGCTGGTACGCGTGCTCTTGCGCAAGGTGGCGGTGCGGTCTACGCGGAACGAGAGATTCTGGGGATGCCGGGCTGCTCCCGGAAGACTTATGGTTTAAGCGTGTCAATTACGGAAGATATATGGTTTAATTGTTCGCGATTGGAACTGGTTCCATTGGTTCATGTTCGGCTAAAACGGAGATTATTTGGTTAATTTTCCGGAAGCCAATTGAGTTCCTCCACATATGGTACCGGGTTCTTCCCTTCGCTTTGACAAAGTCTGGAAGTTATATCGTTGTTTCGTCGGAAGGGGATTGAGTTCCTCCACATAGGCCACCGGCCGTTGTTGTCCCGTCCACCGATTCTGGTGCAGGGCCGACTGAATGCTGTCGATTTTTTCTTTCGGCCTTGGTTGGAAAAATCCGACTAAAAAAAATCGGTACTTTTGCCTCATGGAAAAAGTACCGATTTTTTGCAAAGAACAAACTCATTCTTGGATCAAGAATCGATTGCGGTTCTTTGCGTCCTTGATCCAAGCTGGTGCGCGACCGCGGCCCGACCATGTCGCGCCGGTCTTCGGGTCACGATACTTCGCTTCCACCGTCGCCGTCGCTTTCTTCGCGCCAACTCGACCTCGCCGCCCGCCGAAGATGTCCTTCTCGGTAAGGCCGTATTCCGCGACCTTGGTGCGGATGTCATCGACGACTGCTTGTAGCTCGGCTATGCGTGCAGCTTCAGTTTGTTCTGCCAAAGTATCCATTTGCGCTTTCAATTCTTTGTATGTTGCCATACGTTCCTCCAATGGTTGAGGGATGCATAATAACCACAATAGCTCGGAAGCGTAAGAATCACATCGAGCCCTGCATTATTACGCTTACGTTATCATACCGCCGCAAAGCGGTCCTGCGGTCCAATCGAGCCCAACCTTCGTGCTGCGATCCTCGCAGTTGCTGA
>NZ_BBSK01000128.1:0-26394 GCF_001319805.1 Burkholderia sp. E168m22 | reverse complement strand
GTTGCTGAGTCAATGTCCAAAGATCAACTAGCTGGTCGGATCCTTGTGGCTGACATTTTTGGGAACCGTAAAGCATGTCGCCGCGTTCATAAGAGAAGGGGCCGCAGTGACGTGTGTCGAGAACGAGTTGCGAAGGGGACGTCTGCGCGGTGGTGAGGAGTAAGTGGTCGACGTCGGCTATAAATCGCCGCGTAGATCGTTTCGTGACTGACGCGCTGCTCGGGATGGTCTGGATGCATCTCGCGAAGTCTGGCAATAATTTGCTGCGGCGACCAGCGTCGATAAATCGGATCGTGATGCACCTGCCAGTACAGCGCACTTCCTGCCGCCAGCTTCGACTGACGCCGGCTGCGCTCGCGGCGCCTCCTGTATGCCCTGGCCGCACTCGTGGCGTCATAGCAGCATGGCGACTCCGTGCAATTGCGCGCCAGCTCCCGCGTGATGGTCGCCACGCTGCGACCGAGCAGTCTTGCAATCGCCCTGAGGCGCGTGTTCCGAGCTTTCTCGATCATGATCGCCGCGCGCTCTTCGGCGCTCAGATGCTTGTATTTCTTCATTGCTTGTTCGCCTTCTTGACGGGCTAGACGCTAGTCAATTGTCGAAGGAGATTGTGCGCTTTGGGGTGCGTGTCACGTTGGTCTCGCCATCACATAATGCTTGTGGTATGTCAAAACGTTGGAGGACCAGCCGCGTATAGCGGCGCAATGTCGAAGTCTACCTAGCGTGACGGGAACGTGGCGAGCTTGCATAGCATGAGCGCATGTTTCGATTTTCCGGATCTGATAGTCTGTAGGTGATTCGGCGAGAAGTTTCAGCCTTGCTTGCAGCCTGGGTAAATGGCTCAAATATTTTTTCGACATCACATTCGCTTTTCCAAGTTGGCGCATCAATCGAGTCGCGGCCATTCGCTGTGTTGCGTATATAGCCGGTAGAGTAGGCAGAAGGTCATCCAGTCGTGCACAAAGTTCGTGATCACGCTGCACCCAGTCCACACGTGACGCAGTACCATGGAAAACTTTTAGATCTCGACACATGTCCTGTAACCATAAGCGATCATGTTCGCGCAGCCAGCGATGTGTTTGCTTGCAGTGGGAGCCTATGACGCATACGCCGGCGCCCAGATGAGTCTGTGCCGAGAGGGTCCACAATCCTCGATGCATTTTGCGTAGACTTGCACGTGTGGCTATGCGCAACGTACTTACAGCTTCGTGGTGCGGCATAAAGCTGGTGTTCGCTATAGGGACGCCGGCCAAGCGATCAACGAATTCTTGGTGGATGTTTGTTATACCCTCGTGCCCCATATGTCCGTGCCGTTTGTGATGGAGAAATATTTGCTTCTCACGCCATTGGTCAATTTCAGGTTCTGAAATTGGTCTTTGGCAATATCTTGTCGATGAAAGTGGTGGGTCCTTTCCCTCAAGACCATTATGCGGAATTTCCCGAGCGCATGCTGGAAGCGTGCAATATCACCAAAAAGGTAACCAATCAATAATAGGTGATAGAGTGGGTGTACGGAGTACTTGGGGTATTCTAGCAATTGATGCAACCAGGATAGCGCACCTCTGGTAGTTCGTCGCAGTTTGTCCGGGAAGGGTAAGTCATTGAATGTCTCGTAGTACGTATTGAGTGCAGATGATAGGTCGGCGTAATTCGTTCGCACGCCTTTCCGGAAGCCCGCGCTGACAAGTGCGGAGTGGTAGGCTTCGGTTCGTGTGGTGGTGTCAATAGCCTCCAGATTTGCTTCAAGAAGTGCCCGTGACAGTGTAACGAAATGCACCACCGGGGGGCGAGGTTGGGTTTCGATCATCGGCTGGCTAAATGAAGGCGGAAGTACGAATGCATGCCTATTTACTGACGTTTGTCGGATGAAATAATCGACGAGAGGCGTGAGGTGAATCGGGCATATGCACACGCCCGGAAGTTGATGCAACCGGTGCCAGTATGTGCATCCGTAATGATCGATGTCTGCCGTGACGCAAGTGGGGCAAAACCGGAGCGGAGGTAGCGCACTTAGGCCGGAAGAAACGATACCGAGCTTAACTTTTAATATCCGACCGTCGCCAGAATACATGATCTCGCGAATAGCTGGTTCTCGTTCGGGGGCAAGAAACGGACGGTAATATGGATACATCGTGGCGACGTCGAGCGTTGCTTGCAAGCTCCGACACGGCATACTGGAGCCGAGATTCCGGTCGAGATCGACTAGATGTGTTGGAAGGTCGATGCCGGGTAAGACTTGCCGGTTGCCAAAGAGGCGGCTCATATTGATGGTTGACCAATAATTCATCGCGTTGAGTGCGAGTGTCCGCGCCAACCACGAGTAGAGTAGTTCATCTGGTAGTAGAGCCGGCACGAAACTGAGCGGAATCATGACGACTGCCTGCGGCCCTTGCCAGCGCGTTTCAGCGGATCCTCGGTCGGTGGCATTGGAGCAGACGCGGTCTTGCGAGCTAGGCGTGGACGCGTTTGGCGAGGTGGTTTGGTCGATCGCTCCTGATTAGAAATATCGTCAAATTCTTCCCGTGAGATGGGCGGGGCAGGGAAATCCACCTGGAGTTGTTTCATCAGAAATTCGTACTCGCTGCCGAACAGCAAATCATCAAATTCGGCCATTTTTGCATGTTTGCGACTGCGGAGTGCTTGGATAGCGGGACCAAGAATCGCCATGTCGGTGTTGAGTGTGCGGTTGAATCCCGCTTCATCTACGACTTCGACGCCGCCGATTGCGTTGCGCTGCGTGAGCAGGAACGAAAGAACCGCAAATGCGGTGTTGCCAGCTGACGCGTCATACCACGCTTGACGAATGTTCTTGGTGAGCAGTGTCTTTTTTTTGACATATGTGTGATCCCAATAGGTGTCGGTAAAATCAATCCATTCCGGACTGTTTTTGCTCATTGGAGATAACTTGGAGAAGCCATCAGAGACGGACTTCCGTGTATTGTGAACGTTCGTTAATAAAGATGTGTCGAGTGCTGGTGTAGCCATCAAAAATAGGCTGATTCCGATGCGCTCAAGAATTTCGCTGAAGAGGTTTAACATCAATTCTGAATTTTTACCGGATGCGGATCGAATGTGCTGTACCTCGTCGATGACGATGAGTCCGAGCGAGACTGAGGTTGCGACTCGGTTCATTAATTCGACCATCGGGCTGATATTCCGTACAGAATTAGCTGAGCGAAAATATTCAGTTCCAAGTAGTCGATCGATTTCCGAGAAAAATTGAAGACAGAGGCTCTTGAGCGTGGCGTCATGGGGAACACGCAGCATAACGTAAGTGATCTGTTGGCATGTGAGCCGGCGACCGTGATACGATGTGTGAGTGATGACCTGTGGATAGCGCAATAGAAACGCATCCGCAAAAGTCGTTTTTCCCATTCCACTGACCGCTATAATGCAGTGCCCTTTTGCGGATGATCGCCAGTCTGGTGGAAAAGGAAGACCATCTTTTTCGCTTGTAGCAAGCGCGTGGCGCCGCTGCATATCTATCGCGTTGAGTGGATTGCGTGCGATATATGTCTCGCGTAACATTGACGCCAGCGCGATTGCGGGTTTTTCGTAATCTGGAAAGGGATAGACGATTTCGGTAAGTGCGTTGACCTCCATCATCCGAACAATTTCGGATTTGCGGCGCAAAGCGTCAGTTGGTTTATCCGGATAGTTGGATAGTTGTATGAGGAATGTGTCGCGAGTTGCTGGAAGCGGTGGCAGTGCTTCGATGAATGGATTGCCGTCGAATCGACGGACATCAGTTGGATGGTAGCACGCAGGAACAATGGTTGCAGTTCTCATTTTTGATTCCTCTTCATGCGAATGAGATCGACCTTTTTTCTGCGTTCGTCAAGTTCGACTTTTTGCCAATCATTGATTGATTGAGCGCACGACGAACGCTCTGGCTCTTTGTGTTGGTCGGATCTGCCACTGAGTTGTTTTTTAAGACGTTCGGTTTCGTCGGCGCGCGTTATTTGCTGGGTGCGTGCATCTTCGATCTGTGGTGAAATTGACTTCGTTCCGTGTTTGTAATTATCGGTATGTCTAATTATGCGTTGACGTTGAGCATCGTGTTCCGCGCTAGCTTTCAGTTGCAATTTGATATGCGTTCGAGCGTCTTCTTCTTCCAAAGTGACGCCGTGCAGCTCCTGTAGTGCGCCTAAAGTCATTTCGAACGTGGCCCACGCATGGCGCTTGTTTGGTACAAAGATGCGGGACGGCTCGGTCTTGTCAACGCGGACGGACAGTCTTTTCGCTCGGGCCGTTGATTTCTTGGTGAGGTCCCACGCAAGTGAGTCTACCGGCCGATATACTCGGTTACGGTAGACTAGGGCACGATTGGATAGTGTTGCCATGTCTTTGCTAAGGAGCATTTGATAGTAATCGTCGTCCAAATAGGGTGGCGAATGGCGGCCGGTCTGATGCTTCAATCCCCATAAATATGCAGCCTGCGGTGTAGGCGCTACACCGGCTTCCGCTAAGATTTCGTAGCGTTCGAGGGCACTATGGGAGCGATTGTTATGGTCCTGGACGATCTCGATCACTTCCCGATAGGCGTCGGCGAGCGAGTAAATCGAGGCACTTCGAGCAGTGTCAGCGACTTTGCGTGATGTCCTGTCCCGAGGCCTATCGGCGTAAGCCCCACGCATCCCTTCGCTCGCCATGCGCTTCTTTAATACACCTATCAGGCGTTCAACGATGGCCTTGCCGTCGGGACAACCGGGTGGAAGAACACTCAGCTCAATGCGCAAGTCGTCTACGATCGATTGTTGAGCGGATTCGGATAAGAATTCGCAACCCCTGTCTACGCATATACACGCGCTGAGGATCCCTGGCGGCCAGCGTATATCGTCGATATCGATGTCGAGTGCCGTGAATCGCTTGGTTCGTGATGTAAAAGCAATCAGTAGCGTGTAGCGAAGCTCTTCGTAAGACGGTGGGGCAAGCGACATATAAACAGATAGGACATAGCGGCTCCAGCGGTCTATTGCAAGATAGATCGTAGGCTGACCAAGGCATATCTCGGGTTGCCCTTTCTGTCTGAGGAAAAGGCGCCCAGTGGCGCTGTCTATTTCTGTAATCTCACCTGCGCTAGAGGCATATAGGGCCGCCGTATAGACGCCTGGCAGAGATGGGTGCCTTGGGGAGTTGGATATTGATGTCTCAGGCCCGCGGATGTAGTAACGGAACTGACGCAAAGTCACGGGAATTTGCTGCTCGCCACGAGTGTAAGCTGCGTAGCGTTCGGGGTGACGCTCTCTGAATTCTTTACCCAGATAGGATTCGTGTGCGCCGGTCTGTGTCGCTTTGCCGCGGAGACGCCGCATGGCATCGCGCATGTCGTTGATGTCTTCTATCTGTACGACGAAATCACATTCACCTAATTCATTAGATAAGGCTGACTTGGGGCCTCGCCGGCGAGGAGCTGGTGTAGTCAGGTCGTCAGCGTGGAGATCGGTCGTTGACACGATTCCGTGCGGCCCGGACGGTAAATCGAGCAGTGCAAGGCGCGATCCGCCGAAATAGTAGTAGCGCAATACCCAACGTCGGAGCGAGACAGGACTGACGAGCTTAACTTTTGCGTGATCGCGGATCAATCGAGTGAACATGCCTCTGGTCAGATTTTGTTCGATGGAGAATTGCGCCAATAGTGGTTCGACAAGTTTCCAGATAGCTTGAAGACGTATATCTGGATCGGATTTCGGGTCGGGAATATTTTTAAATGCGTCTGGAAGTACAATGCGGCCCCATTCGCTACCTGTTGCATTGGCAAGTTCGGCAAGTTCGTGAAGCAAGAGCCGCTGCGGACGCCTTGCGTCGTGAGCAAGCTTCGCTTCGCTAACCCACATCGCGTAGACGCAAGTATTAAATCGATGTGTAATGCGCAGATAAGTCGGCTCGCTTCCTGATAAGCGCAAAACAAGGCCCGGGGCCGGTGTGGCAGAGGGAATGGCGACGAAGTCAACCATGGTTGTAGCCGTCGTCTAGGACGACAGGTGCGCTAAGTGCAAGACGGTGCGTCAGAGAAACCGGAATACGCTGCGACCACGCACAATAGAGAAATGTATCGAGCGCCGCCGTGTCAGTGAGATGCAAACGTTGACGTGATGCAACTAGGAGACTTTGTAGAGGGACATTGCGTTCGTAGCATGCGAGGAAGGTTTCGGCGTATGACTCTGCCAACTCGTCGTCACTGCGGTATTGATGGAGAAACCACGACCGGATATAGCGCAAGTTTTGGAGGACTTTGCGATCAAATTGGCTGGTGTCAACGCGAAACCAGGGCACACCATTCTCTATACACCACAAATACTGGACATGCAGTAGCTGACCGCTTCTATCATGCAAGTTAGCAACCGTAGGAGACAGGTTCGCTGCTCGATACGTAAGCCCCTTGTCGGTCAGCTCTGTAACGAGGAAATCCAGTGTGAACGGTTCGGGGGCGCCGTTGCGGAAGGGATGATGAATGCCACATTGTCGAGACAACTGCAAGGTGCGATCGAGATCCAGGATGGGCCAGTGTTCCCGGATGTCGATGATGGACCGGCTCCGTTCAAGCAAATAAAAATAGGTTGTTTCCTTCTCGCTGAGTAGCTGGTAGATTCGGTCGATTTTTATTCCACGGACGTAGGCTGAGGTTCCTTTTCCGGCGGATCCTTTGATCTGGCACCACGATCGATAATCTGGACCTATGCCTATCCCGAAACCGCGGCGCACGCGAGAACGCAGATGTGGCGGATAAACCGCCGGACTAGCATTCCAATCCATGAGTGAAGGCTAGTTCTTTTGGCGGAAATTTCCACAATATTTGTCACCCAAAGGCCATCGCGTGCCGCGTGCGTGAAGGGCCGCGCGAGATGCGACGGCAGCGCGTCGCTGAACAGCCGGCTGCCGAGTGCATAAAGCGGATGGTCGAACACGTTCTTCACGAACAGGACGGTGCGCCCGGCCGGCGCGCCGTGCGGCAGCGTGTCGACGTAGAGCCGCCAGTTGCTCTGCAGCGGCGACGGAAACACGCGCCGCAGCGGGCCGGCGAGACGCGGGCCGAAGTGCCGGTGCCGGTAGGTGAGCGTCGTGAACGGCGTGCGGCCGCCGCGGCTCGCGAGCGTGACGCCGCGCGGCACGAGGTGCGCGACGGCCGCGACATCGACGATCCACGTGCAATACACGACCTGTTCGACGTCGCTCGCGAGCTGCAGGAACGGCAGCCGCGACAGCACCGCGCGGCGTGCGCGCAGCAGCGGGCCGCTCGCGACGATCCGGTTGGCGATCCGGCCGGCGAGGCCGGTGGACGGGTAGACGAAGGCGTTGTCGTAGCGCATGGCCGGCATTGTGCCGGGGTTGCAGCGTGCGCGGAAGAGGCGAGGTCTTTGGCCGAACCGCGTGCATTTGCCGGGCGCCGCCGCATGGTGCCGCTCGTGCGGCGGATCTCGCCACGATTCATTCCGGCCCGGGTTCGCGCAGCTGCCGCCGCGGCACGTTCAGCCAACGCGCGATCTTGCCGCCTGCGAGTCGCCACTCGAACGGATTGCGGAAATCGAACGTGTACAGTTCGCGTCGAAGGTACGGCCAGTACCCCCGCAGGCTTCGGGACGCCCGGGCGCGCTCGATGCGCGAGGGCCGCCAGGTGTTGTGCCAGGGGAAGTTCGTCGCCACGCTCGAGCGCCGTCGTGGCAACCGGAAATTGAGCGCATACGCGTACCGCGGCTGATCCGAGAGGTTGGCCCCTGCGGCATGCAGCGTGCGCCCCGCATGCACGGTGCAGTCTCCCGGCATCAACGGACATGCCACGGCGTGCGCCGGATCGAATCCGCCCACACACTCGAGCCCATGTGCGGTCACGTCACCCCCGAGCGGACCATGCGGAAGGACGTCGTACAGATGAGATCCGGGGATGAACTGCATGCATCCGTTGTCGACCGAGACGGCTTGCAGCGGAATCCAGAAGTTGACTTCGCGATGCTCGATGCGCGCGTCGGTAAACGCGTCGTCCTGGTGCCAGGGCGTCACGGTGCCCGTACGCGGCTGCTTCAGGAAAAAGCTGTCGCCGGCAAAACGAACCTCCGGGCCGAGCAGCGCCTGGGCGATCTCGAACGCGGTGCGACGGATACGGAGTGCCGATAGCCGACGCTCGAAATAGGAGGCCCAGTGGAGCTGGAGCAGTTGAGGCCCGGCATCGCGCCCGTTCGTCTCGGGATAGAAATCGAACATCAGGCCCTCGGCGTAGCCCGTGCGGCTGCCGAGCAGACGATGGCCGATTTCGCGCAAGTCTTCGATCTCCGATGGGTCGATCAGCCGGTCGATAACCGCAAAGCCGTCGTGATGGAACCGGGATCGAAGATTGGCTTGCATTGGAGCCTTGACGATGAGTTCACGGATCGCGAAGCGCTGCGGATGGCCGCTGTTTTTTCGATTTTCGTATTTTCGCGCGCGGCGCTTCTGTTCGATACCTTACGTTGGCTGCCGAGCGCGGCAACCGGTACGATTTTTTCGCATCCGCCGGGCGACGCCGCACGGTGCGATGCGTGCGAGCCATGTCGACGGCCGGTCTTGACGCGCGAGGCATGCGTGCGAAGGCCGGCCGTTCGCGCGTCAGTACCCCGCCGCGCCGCCGCCCTGATCGGTCACGATCGCCACCCCCGAGCTCGTGCCGAGCCGCGTCGCGCCGGCTTCGAGCATCGCGAGCGCGGCCGCGCGGTCGCGCACGCCGCCCGACGCCTTCACGCCGAGCGTCGGCCCGACCGTCCGGCGCATCAGCGCGACATCGGCGAGCGTCGCGCCGCCATGGCCGAAGCCGGTCGACGTCTTCACGAACGCGACGCCGAGATCGCGGCACATCTCGCACACGCGCACCTTCTCGTCGTCGGTCAGCAACCCCGTTTCGAGGATCACCTTGAGCGGCACCGTGCCGCAAGCGCGATGTACGGCGTCGATGTCGGCCTTCACGTCGTCGGCGCGGCCGCTTTTCAGCGCACCGAGGTTGATCACCATGTCGATCTCGCCCGCGCCCGCCGCGATCGCGGCGGTGGCTTCGAATGCCTTCGCGGCGGACAGCCCCGCGCCGAGCGGAAAGCCGACCACGGCGCAGACGAGCACGCCGGTTTCGGCCAGCTCGCGCGCGGCGAGCGGCACGTTCGCCGAATTCACGCAGACCGAGTAAAAGCGATGCTCGGCCGCCTGGCGGCAGAGTTCGCGGATCTGCGCGTCGCTCGCGTCGGGCGCGAGCAGCGTGTGATCGATGGTTTGGGCGAGTTGGGCGTTGGAAAGCGGCATGTGTCAGGACTCCACGGATCGTGTGCGGAAAGGGCACACGGAAAGTTGATGTTTTCACATCGGTTTGTTACAAATACGACATTCCGGCCGGGCCCGCGCGCCCGGCACGACGAGCGACTCACGCGGCGGGCACGCAGGATACAGGCATGGAAACAAAGAAGGGCGAACGGATCAAGACATTGATGAACGTGCTGCAAGGGCAGAACGCGATTCATCTGAGGGAAGTCGCCGAGTTGTTCGGCGTATCCGAAATGACGATCCGCCGCGATCTCGCGGACAATCCGCACGGCCTCAGCCTGATCGGCGGCTACGTGACGCGCCATTTCGCCGCGCAGCGCAGCGACATCGGCGAATACCTGATCAGCGCCGAGAACAACCGGCAGACCGAGGAAAAGCGCCGCATCGGCAAGCTGGCCGCGCAGTTCGTGACGACCGGCGACACGATCTTCGTCGACTGCGGGTCGACCACGCCGTTCATCGTCGATTTCATCCCCGACGACCTCGAATTCACGGCGGTCTGCAATTCGCTGAACGTGTTCGCGAAGCTGCAGCAAAAGCCGCATTGCAACGTGATCCTGTGCGGCGGCGCGTATCACCGCCAGAACATGGTGTTCGAATCGGTCGCCGAAACGGGCATCCTCGATTCGGTGCGCGTGTCGAAGGCGTTCATCTCGGCGGCCGGCGTGAGCGAACGCTGCGGCGTCACGTGCTTCAATTTCCACGAAGTCGATGCGAAGAAGAAGGTGATGGCGCGCGCGCAGAACCGCTTTCTGCTGGTCGACCACACGAAATTCGACGAGGTGCGCGCGGCCTATTTCGCCGAACTGACCGATTTCAACTACGTGATCTCCGACGGGCAACTGAGCCGCCGCTACGAAACGACGATCCGCGAGCACGGGATCGCGCTCGTGACCTGATGCGGCGCGGGCGTGCGGCGCGCGCTGCGTCGCACTTTTCGTCGCGCTTTTCATCACATCACGCATCGCGGGCTTCCGCCGCGCTCAGGTAGCCGGTGACCACGTCGAAGCGGCGCGATGCGCGCGGCGCCAGTGCCGCGACGTGGCCCTTGCGGCGTTCGGCTTCGTAACCCTCCGGCTCGCAGGTCGACGGCAGCGCGAACGCGGCGACCTGATGATCCGCGTTGTGCAGGACCCAGCGCGTCGCATGCGGAAATTGCGCGGGGCGGTACGCGGTGTGGAACGCGCCGCCGTCCGGATGCGCGAGCCGGAAATGCGCGATGCCGTCGGCATCCGTTTCCACGTCGTTCATGAAGAACACGATCTCCGGGTCGTACAGCGCGGGCGCATCGAGCGTCGCGAGCCGCGCCGGTTCGCGCGCGAGCGTGGCCGTGTAGTCGCGCCACGCGGCGGTCGGCTTCACGTGGGCGGGCACGCTGTCGCGCAGCCGCATGCCGCCGGCCGGCAGCGACTGCACGAAGCGGCCGCCCGGCACGTACGCGTAGTTCAGGTGGGCCATGTACATCAGGTCCATCGGCGTGCCGCCGAGGTTCGTCACCTCCATCGCGATCGTCATCCGCGCATCGTGCTCCGCCAGCCGCACCGACGGACGCGCGACGTAGTGGCTGCCGAAGCCCTGCACGTATTCGTATTCGCCGGTCACTTCGACCGTCGCGCCGCGCGCATCCGTGCCGACGACGAGGCTCGCGCGGTCCATCGGCGCGCACGGCATCTCGCCGTGCAGCGCGTGCGTGTCGTCCGGCCCCGGGCAGCCGTTGCGCAGCAGCCCGCTGTGGAACATGAAGCAACCGTACGTATCGATGATCGACGTCGCGCGCTTCGGCTGCCGGAACATGTGCTTCATCGTCAGGTCGCGGCCGTCGAATTCGGCGGCCCAGATCATCTGGCCGAGATACGGCAGCACGACGAGATGGCCGCGGCGGTTCTCGAGCTTCAGCGCCTCGACGCCGGACGGATAGGCGAACGCGGTGACGGTGAGGCCGTCGGTGCGGTACAGCGTGCGCGGCGCTTCGCGGAAGTCGTCGCGCCGCAGTTCGATCTCGCCGCGCATGGTCAGGCTCCCGACGTGTTGCGCGTCGCGGCGTAGCGCGTGGACGCATGGCCGTCGGCCGCCGCGTCGGGCGTCGCCGCCGGCAGGTGACGCAGGCAGTAGAAGCCGTAGTACACGATCACGACGAAGCACAGCAGCGGCACGACGAACGCGAGCTGCATGTTGCCGCCGGTGTGATCGGAGATCAGCCCCTGGATCAGCGGCACGACCGCGCCGCCGACGATGCTCATCACGAGGATCGAGCCGCCGTATTCGGTGTCCTTGCCGAGGCCGTCGATCGTCAGCCCGTAGATCGTCGGCCAGCACGGGCCGAGGAAGATGCTCACGCACACGGCCGCATACACGGCGGTGATGTTGTGCACGCTGATCGTGTACGCGAGCAGTGCGATGCACAGGATGCCGTAGACGATCAGCACCTTGGCCGGGCCGACGCGCTTCATCACGAGCGTCGCGATCAGCTTGCCGACGAAGAACGCGAAGAAGGTCGCGAGCAGGTAGCGCGACGCGCCGCGTTCGGTGAGGCCGCCGATCTGCATCGCGAGCCGGATCGTGAAACTCCACACGCCGACCTGCGCGCCGACATACAGGAATTGCGCGATCACGCCCGCGACGAAGCGCCGGTTGCCGAACAGGCGCGCGAGCGTGCCGCGCGCGTCGATCCGGTGCATGACCGTACTCGCCGCATTGCCCTTGCACGCCGGATAGGGCGTAAGCGCGAACACGATGAACACGGCGACGAGCACGACGATCAGCCACTTGTACGGCTCAAGCGTGGCCTGGATCATCGCGAGCTGGTGCGTGTGCGCGTCGGCGGCCGACATCGCCGCGAGCTGTGCATGCGACGCGTCGCCTTCCTTGAAGATCAGGAAGCTGCCCATGTAGACGCCGGCCATCGCGCCGAACGGATAGAACGTCTGCGAGATGTTCAGCCGCCGCGTGCTGGTGTCGCGCGGGCCCATCAGCGTCGAATACGAGTTCGACGCCGTTTCGAGGAACGACAGGCCCGCGGCGATCACGAACAGCGCGACGAGGAACATCCCGTACTTCGCCATCGACGCGGCCGGGAAGAACAGCAGGCAGCCGGTCGTGTAGAGCAGCAGGCCGACGAGGATCGTCGTCTTGTAGCTGAACTTCTTCACGACGGTCGCGGCCGGAATCGCGAGGAAGAAGTAGCCGAGATAGAACGCGGACTGCACGAACGCCGATTCGAAATCGGACAGGAAGAACGATTTCTTGAACTGCGCGATCAGCACGTCGTTCAGGTTCGCGGCGGTGCCCCACAGCGCGAACAGGCAGCACAGCAGCGTGAACGCGAAGAGGGGCGTGCGATTCAGGTAATAGCCGTCGGGGGCGTGTTCGATCCGGGTTCGGCTCATGGGTGTCTCCTTCCCAATGTCTCGTCGATGAAGGCGCCGGTCAGAAGCCGGCGTCGCGGAGGAAGCGTTCGAACGTCGCGGCGTCGGCGTACGATTTCTGCGTGCCGAGGCCCGTGACCGAATGCGCGGCGTACGCGGACGCGTAGCGCATCGCATCGACCGCGTCGCGCGACGCGGCATAGCAGCGCGCGAAGCAGCCGATGTACGCGTCGCCGGCGCCCGTCGTGTCGCGCGCGTCGACCGGGACGCCCGGCACGTGATGCACGCCGTCGCGCGACACCAGCAGCGAACCGTTGCTGCCGAGCGTGACGAGCACGTGCTTGAGCCCGCGTGCGACCAGCGCTTCGGCGGCGCGGGTCGCGCTCTCGCGCGAATCGACCGGCAGGCCCGACACGATCGCGAGCTCGGTTTCGTTCGGCACGAAGAATTCGACGGAACGGATGCGTTCGAAATCGAGGTCGGCGACCGCCGGCGCGGGATTCAGCAGCACCGGAATGCCGTGCCGTGCGCCGAATTCGATCGCGTGATAGACGGTGTCGAGTTCGATCTCGAGCTGCAGCACGATCAGCGCGCATTCGGCGAGCATCGGCGCGGCCGCGTCGATGTCGGCCGGCTGCAGGTGGCGGTTCGCGCCCTTGACGATCAGGATGCTGTTGCTCGAATCGGGCTCGACGAAGATCGGCGCGACGCCGCTCGGCACGCCGGCGACCTTGCGCACGTGCGTGGTGTCGATGCCTTCGCGTTCGAAGTTGCGGATCGTGTTGTCGGCGAACACGTCGTCGCCGACCTTCGTGACCATCACGACGCGCGCGCCGAGGCGCGCGGCCGCGACGGCCTGGTTCGCGCCCTTGCCGCCGCAGCCGAGCTCGAAGTTCGGGGCCTCCAGCGTCTCGCCCCGGGCGGGCATGCGCGCGACATAGGTCACGAGGTCGACCATGTTGCTGCCGATGACGGCGATTGTCTCCATCTGCGTCTCTTCCTTGGTATGGGGCGCCGCACGCACGCGGTCGGCGGCGGGTTGCGACAGGTGATAATAAAATCACATTGAATGTGAAAATGCAATCCTGTTGTGTTAGAAGGGTCACTTTCTGGTGGATGGTCTGAGGATGGGGAAGCGGCTAAGCCGGGTTTCGCGCCTCTCCGTGAACTGCCTGCGGCCGGCGCCTTCACCGTCGATCCAGTTTGGCTATTGCTTCATGCGAATTTCGGATTGTTCCGCTATTGCTCCCACTCGATTTCCGCGACCGCGGCACACGTCGGCGAAACTGAGCCTTCCGCGCATTCCCGATTGCTCCGCGAACAAAAAAATGATCGATTCGATCATATAAGGGTTTTCATTGACTGTTATCGTCATGAAACAGGCTAAAATGCACACATCGAGCAGTTATTTTGATTGAAGCGATCATGTGTGCGGAGAACACCCCGGACACCGCGTTTCCTCATACGAGCTGCCCTGGCTGGCGTACGTGGCGGCGTGGTCGCGACCGCAAACGCGCCTTCCGCGCCGCTATCGACACAAGACAACCCTGCAGACGGCGATCCCGTCCGCCGTCCTTTCCGCGATGGAGCCTGCATGTCAATTGCGTTCAAGGGAATCGTTCCCGCGCTGATCACGCCGATGACGGCGAACGAGAACGTCGATGAAGACGGCCTGCGCGCGCTGGTCGAGCGGCTCATCGAGGCCGGCGTGCACGGCCTGTTCGTGCTCGGCACCAACGGTGAATTCATCGCGCTGAATGAAGAAGAGAAGCTGCGCATCGCGCGGATCGCGGTCAGTCAGGCACGTTCGCGCGTGCCGGTCATCGCGGGAACCGGTGCGTATGCGACGCGCGACGTGATCGACCTGAACCGGAAGATGGCCGATGCCGGCGTCGATGCCGTGTCCGTGATCACGCCGTATTTCAACGGCGCCACGCAGCCGGAACTCTACGCGCACTACAAGCAGATCGCCGACGCGACGCCGCTGCCGGTCATGCTTTACACGATTCCCGCGAAAGCGGGCATCACGCTGACCGTCGATACGGTGCGCCGCCTCGCGGAGATTCCGAACATCCGCGGCATCAAGGATAGCGGCGGCGACTTCGACCGGTTGCTGCAACTGATCGACCTGCGGCGCGACGATTTCGCGGTCTTCACCGGCACCGACTCGATGATCCTCTGGACGCTGATCGCCGGTGGCGACGGCGCGGTCGCCGCGACGACCAACGCCGTCCCGCATGTCGTGATGTCGATCTGGAACAAGTTCCACGCCGGCGATATCGCCGGCGCACGCACCGCGCAGGAGTCGCTGCGCGCGCTGCGCGACGCATTCGCACTCGGCACGATGCCCGTCGTGCTGAAAACCGCCGCGCAGATGCTCGGGATGCCGGCCGGCCCTGCGCGCTCGCCCGCGCAGCCGCTCGATGCCCAGGCCCGCGAGCGCCTCGCGCAAGCGCTCTCCGTCTACCGCGACGCCGCGCGCGGCCACTGAAACAGGTCTCAGCATGACGACTTACCATTTCCAGACAGTCAGGCACATCGTCCACGGTGCAGGCAGCCTCGCCACGCTTCCCGACAAGCTCGCGCTGCTCGATACGCCGGTCAAGCGCATCGCGCTGATCACGCAACCGTCGATGGAAGCGCTCGGCATCGTCGATCGCGTGATCGAATCGCTCGACGCGAAGGACGTCGACGTGCGCATCATTCGCGGCGTCGAGCCGGAGCCGACCATCGGCAACGTCGAGACGGTGTTCAACGAGCAGATCGCGCCGTTTGCGCCGCAGGCGATCCTTTCGATCGGCGGCGGCAGCGTGCTCGACGCGGCGAAACTGTTCGCGGTCCGGCTCACCAACGACGAGCCGCTGCGGAACTGGCTCGGCATCGACCTGATCAAGCACCCCGGCGTGCCGATGATCCTGGTGCCGACGACGGCCGGCACCGGCTCCGAGGTCACGCCGAACGCAATCGTGACGCTGCCGGACGAATCGTTGAAGGTCGGTATCGTCAGCCGTCACCTGCTGCCGCAGATCGTCATTCTGGACCCCGAACTGACGCTCGGCCTGCCGAAGCCGATCACCGCCGCGACCGGCATGGATGCGTTCGTGCACGCACTCGAATCGTACATTTCGACGAAGGCGAACCCGATCAGCGACATGTACGCGATGGAGTCGATGCGCCTGATCGGCGCGAACATCGTCGACGCGTATGAAAACGGCCAGTCACTGAAGGCGCGCGAGGCGATGATGCTCGGGTCGATGTATGGCGGTCTCGCGCTCACCGCCGCCGGTACCGCTGCGGTACATGCGCTCGCGTACCCGCTCGGCGGAATGTTCAACGTCACGCACGGCGTCGCGAACGCGATGCTGCTGCCGCACGTGATGGCGTTCAACCTCGATGCGATCGAAGACCGGCTGGCGAACGTGGCGCGCGCACTCGATCTCGCGTCGAAAGCCGACACGGACGCCGACGCGGCCCGCAAGCTGATCGACAAGATGGAGGCGTGGACCGCAGCCGTCGACATACCCCAGGATCTGCGCAAGTTCGGCGTGTCCGAAGCACATCTCGACGCGCTCGCGGTTGCCGCATCGAAGGTCAAGCGCCTGCTCGGCAACAACCCGAAGGCGCTCACGCTCGACGACATGAAGTCCATCTACCGGCGCCTGCTGCCGTGAACGCGCTCGCCCCGCACGCAGCACGGCTGCTGATCGTCGCCGACGACCTGTCGGGCGCGGCCGACTGCGCGGTTGCCGGGTTGCGTCACGGCCTGACGGCCATGGTCGTGCTCGATGCCGCGCACGCGGCGGCGGCGCCACATGGGGTCGACATTCTGTCGATCGACGTGGATTCGCGCCGCTTGCCGAAGGACGTGGCCGCGCGACGCACCGTCGATGCGGTCGCGTCGTTGTCGAATGCCGGCACGCGCCTCTACAAGAAGGTGGACTCGACGCTGCGCGGCAACTTCGCGGCGGAAGTCGCCGCGCTGACGTCGCGCGCCGGAATGGCGATCGTGTGCCCGGCCTACCCGGCCTCGGGACGCACGACCATCGACGGCCGCCAATGGGTGCGCGGCGTGCCCGTGGAAGCGAGCGAATACTGGCGCAACGAACACATCCCGGGCACGGCAGATCTCGTTGCATTGCTGTCCGCCGAAGACCTGCGTGTCGCCTACACGGCAATCGGTACGGTGCGCGACAACGCAAACGCGCTCACCGCGCATCTGCGCGAGCTGCAATCCGACCGCGTGCAAGCCGTCGTGTGCGACGCGGAATCCGACGACGACCTGCAACGCATCGCGCGTGCATCCGCGGCGCTCGACGGCGTGTTCTGGGTCGGCTCGGCCGGCCTGGCCCCCGGCGTCATCGAAGCGCTGGGGCCACCGCATGGCGCGAGCGGGCCGACGGCCGGCGGCCCGCATTCGAAAGGCCCCGTGCTGACGGTCGTAGGCAGCATGTCGAGCATTTCGCATGCGCAGCTGGACTGCCTCAAGGCGAACGCGGGCACCCATCTCGTTGCGCTCGAAGTCAGCGTCTGCGCGCTGGACGACACGCGAAGCGACGTCACGACCGTGGCAAGCGACGCGCTGCGTGGCGGCCGGCATGTCGTCGTCTCGTTGAGCCAGGCACGGCGCGGCGACGTCAATGACGGGCTGCTGTTCTCCACGCGCCTCGCCGCGCTGCTCGCGCCAGCCGTGCGCCACGCCGGCGCAATCATCGCGACCGGCGGCGAAACGGCACGCGCGCTGCTCACCGCGGCCGGCGCGAGCGCGCTGCGTGTCGTCGACGAAATCGAGGACGGCATGCCGCTGCTCGAATGCCGGCTGCACGGCAACGCACTGCCCGTCGTGACCAAGGCCGGCGGTTTCGGCCAGCCCGAATCGATTTATCACGCCTGGCGCCGGCTTGCGAACACAGGCGAGCCGGCCGACACGGCCCAACCCAATCAGTGAAGGGAATTGCCATGGACAACCGTCCCATCATCGGCATCACCATGGGCGACGCGGCCGGCGTCGGACCGGAAATCATCATGAAGAGCCTCGCGCATGCATCCGTGTACGAGGAGTGCCGCCCCGTGGTCGTCGGCGACGCCGCGCGCCTGCGCGATGCAGGCCGCAGAGCCGGTGTCGATCTCGAGGTGAGCGCGATCGGCCGTCCGTCCGAAGGCGCGTTCCGCGTGGGCGTCGTCGATTGCATCGACCTCGCGCTGATTCCGGCCGACCTGCCTTATGGAAAGCTGTCGGCGATCGCGGGAGACGCCGCGTACCAATACATCGCGCGCACCGTCGAACTGACGTCGAAAGGCGAGCTCGACGCGATCTGCACCGCGCCGCTGAACAAGGAAGCGCTGCATGCCGGCGGCCACATTTTTCCCGGCCACACGGAAATGCTCGCTCATCTGACCGGCATCGACGAGGTGTCGATGATGCTGGTCGCACCCAATCTCCGGGTGATCCACGTGACGACGCACATCGGCCTGCTCGACGCGATCCGCAAGATCGAGCCGGGCCTCGTGCAACGCACGATCGAACGCGGGCACGACACGCTGGTGCGCGCCGGCATCGCGAATCCGCGCATCGGCGTCTGCGGGATCAACCCGCATGCCGGCGAGAACGGGCTGTTCGGCTACGGCGAAGAGGAAGAGAAGATCGTGCCGGCGGTCGAAGTCCTGCAGGCGCGCGGCTGGGACGTGGAAGGCCCGCTGCCGGCCGATACGCTGTTTTTCCGCGCGGGCCGCGGCGATTTCGACGTGGTCGTCGCGATGTATCACGACCAGGGACACGGGCCGGTAAAGGTGATGGGCCTCGAAGCCGGCGTCAACGTGACGGTCGGCCTGCCCGTGATCCGCACGTCCGTCGACCATGGCACCGCGTTCGACATCGCGGGCAAGGGCATCGCCGACGAACGCAGCCTGCTCGAAGCGTTCCGCCAGGCCGTGGATCTCGCGACGCGGCGCAACGAATCGTCGCCCGTGGCCAGCGCCGCGTAAGCGGCCCCGTACGCAACGACACGCAGCACCGTCGAGCGATACCGGCAGGCACAGGCCGGATCGCTCGACGCATCGAACGCACATCAACCGAAGGTAACGTGGAGACAAGCGATGGCCACCTTCAGTTATTGGGATACCGCCACCATCATCGGGATGGTGGTTGCCTACATCGTGGTGACGAGCGTGGTTAGTATCCGGCTGCGCAGCCGCAATTCCGAACAGTTCATGGTGGCCGGGCGTTCGATGCCGGCGCTGGTGGTCGCGATCCTGCTGATGTCGGAATTCATCGGCGCGAAATCGACCGTCGGCACGTCGCAGGAGGCGTTCTCGGCCGGCATCGCCGCGTCGTGGTCGGTGCTCGCGGCCGCCATCGGTTTCCTGCTCTTCGGCCTGTTCATGGCCCGGCGCCTGTACGCATCCGGTGAATTCACGATCTCCGGATTCATCGCGCAGCGATACGGGCACGGTGCGAAGCTCGCCGTTTCCGCGATCATGATCTATGCGCTGTTTGTCGTGAACGTCGGCAACTACGTGAGCGGCGCGGCGGCGATCTCGACGGTCATGCGCATCAACCTGCCGACGGCCGCCGTCATCACCGCGATCGTCAGCACGATCTATTTCGTGTGGGGCGGCCTCAAGAGCGTCGCATACCTGACGGTCGTGCACAGCGCCGTGAAGCTGCTCGGCATCGCCATTCTGGTCGGCGTCGCGTGGAAGCTGTCGGGCGGTATCGCGCCGATGGCACGGAGCCTGCCCGCGCACTACTTCACGTGGTCCGGTGCGCTGTCGGGCGGCACGATCGGCGCATGGATCATCGGCACGGCCGGGGCGATCTTCTCGACGCAGTTCATCATCCAGGCGATCTCGGCCACCCGCAGCCCCGAGGGGGCGCGTGCATCGTCGCTGATCGCCGCGTTCCTGTGCGTGCCGATCGCGCTCGCGCTCGGCTTCATCGGCGTGGCGGCCAAGTACCTGTATCCCGGCGTCAAGAGCCTGTACGCGCTGCCCGTCTTCCTGCAGCACATGAATCCAATCCTGGCCGGCATCGTCGCGACGTCGCTCGTGGCATCGATCTTCGTCAGCGTATGCACCGTCGCACTGGCGATCGCGTCGCTGATCGTGAAGGACTTCTATGTGCCGCGTTTCAATCCGACGCCCGACGTCGAACTGAGAATGACGCGCTGGATCTCGCTGATCGTCGGCTTCCTGCCGCTGATCTTCGTGCTGTTCGTCCCGCAGATCCTCGCGCTGTCGTTCTTCAGTCGCGCGCTGCGGCTGTCCGTGTCGGTCGTCGCGCTGATCGGCATCTATCTGCCGTTCTTCAGCGGCAAGCGCGGTGCCGTGTCGGCCCTCGTCGTCGCGACGCTCGCCACGACGTTCTGGTACCTGCTCGGCAACCCGTTCGGCATCGACAACATGTACGTCGCACTCGTGACGCCGGCCATCGTGCTGGTGATCGGCAAGCTGCTGTTTCATGGCGATGGCGCGAACCTTCGCGACAAGCCGCTCACGCATCGCGAATCGCACTGACGTCGCCCACCCAGAGAGATTTCATGAGCACGAACCTCGTTGAAGCGGCCAGCGCCGCGTCCGATCATTGCGTTCGCACGGCCTATGCCGACGCGGAACGGCAAGAGGCGTTTCTGCCCGCCGCCTGCGTGCAGAACCACGCGGCCAACCTGCACTGCCTCGACAACGGCGACCTGCTGTGCGTGTGGTTCGGCGGCACGCAGGAGGGCATTCCCGACGTGTCGATCTACCTGTCGCGTCTTGCGGCCGGGACCGACGAATGGTCCGCGCCGCGCAAGCTGTCGGACGACCCGACCCGCTCCGAACAGAACCCGGTGCTGTTCACCGCGCCCGACGGCCGCCTGTGGCTGATCTACACCGCGCAGTTGTCCGGGCATCAGAACACCGCGATCGTGCGTCGCCGCGTGTCGACGGACGGCGGCCTCACGTGGGGCCCCGTCGACACGCTGTTCGACCGGCCGGGGACGTTCGTGCGCCAGCCGATCGTCGCGCTCGACGACGGCACGTGGATCTGCCCGATCTTCCTGTGCCGCACGGAGCCCGGCGAGCGCTGGGTCGGCAACGACGACGTCAGCGCGGTGATGGTGTCCGACGACCAGGGTCGGACGTGGACGCCGCACGAAGTGCCGGACAGCGTCGGGTGCGTGCACATGAACGTTCACGTGCTGCACGATGGGTCGCTGCTGGCCCTCTACCGCAGCCGCTGGGCGGACTTCGTCCACGCGAGCCGCTCGACCGACGGCCGTACCTGGAGCGCGCCCGAGCGCACCGACTTGCCGAACAACAACTCGTCGATCCAGTTCACGGTGCTGCAGAACGGTCATCTCGCGCTCGTGTTCAACGAAAGCGACGCGTCGCACGGCAAGGAGCGCCGTGCTTCGCTGTACGACGACATCGACGACTCGGAGGACAGCGGCGAGCTGCGCGACCAGCAGGCGTCCGTGCGCGGCACCGCGTTCTGGGGCGCGCCGCGCGCGCCGATGTCGCTCGCCATCTCGGAGGACGGCGGCCGGACGTGGCCGCGCCGCCGCAACCTCGAAATCGGCGACGGGTATTGCATGACGAACAACTCGGCCGACCAGCGCAACCGCGAATACTCGTATCCGTCGATCGTGCAGTCGCGGGACGGCGCGTTGCACATCGCGTTCACCTGGTTCCGCCAGAAGATCAAGTACGTGCGCGTCGACGAAACATGGGTTCGCGGCCGATGACGCTCCCCGCGGCAACTGGCCGGTCACTGCGGCAATTCGATAAACTTGTCGGTCCAGAGGCGCGCCATGGTGCGCCGAATCGATCAGACCAGGAATTCACGCACATGAAAGTGACCAGGCGCCGGGAGGCGATGCTGCAGGCCGTGCTCGGGGGCATGACGGACGTCGCGACGCTGTGCGAGCACTTCGGGATGTCCGAGGCGACGGTGCGTCGCGACCTGCGTGCGCTGGCGAGCGACCGCCGCATTCTGCGCACGTACGGCGGCGCCGCCGCGGTCGGCGGCCACGAGCCCGAGCCGTCGCTCGAGGAGCGGCGCATCAGCTCGCAGGAACAGAAGGAAGCAATCGCGCACGCGGCGAGTTCGTTCGTCGAGGACGGCGACACCGTGTTTCTCGACGGCGGCACCACGACGGCGGCGCTCGCGCGTCTTCTCGCGGGCCGGACGGACGTTCACGTGGTCACCAACAACCTGCTGGTCGTGAGCCCGCTCGTGTCGTCGGGCGTGCACGTGACGGTGATCGGCGGCGATGTGCGGTCGTCCAGCATGAGCACGCTCGGGCCGCTCGCGCAAATCGCGCTGAGCCGGCTGAGCGTCGACAAGGCATTCCTCGGCGCCGATGGCGTGGTGGCCGAGCTGGGATTGTGCGAGGCGAGCAGCGAGCAGTCGTATCTGAAGGAATGCGTGATGCGGCAGGCAGCCGAGGTGTTCGTGCTGGTGACCGCGGACAAGCTCGGGCGCGCGAGCCAACAGCACTGGACGCCGCTCGAACGCGACTGGACGCTCGTGACGGATGACGGCGCGCTGCACGAGCAGCTCGAACCGTTTCATGCGCAGGCGAGGGTCACCGTTCAGGCGGTCAGCACGAAAGCAACGGCCGCATCCGGCGGGCCGCTGCAAGTTCAAACGTAACGGGAGACATCGTGGCGCAACGGGAGCAGCCGGGTCTGGATTCACGTCATGCCGTCGTCACCGGTGCGTCGTCGGGAATCGGCCGCGCGATCGTCGAGCGCCTGCTCGCCAACGGCTGGCGCGTCACCGGACTGTGCCGGTCGCACGTCGAAACGGCGCACGATTCATTGAAGATCGTGCCGGTCGACGTGACCGACTTTGCGGCGCTCGCGCCCGTATGCGACGCGCTCGGCGTGGTCGACGCGCTCGTGCATGCGGCCGGCTTCATGCGCACCGCGCCGCTCGGCCAACTGTCGCACGACGACGGCGCGGCAATGTGGCGCCTGCATGTCGAATCCGCGACCTTTCTCGCCGATCGGCTGGTGCCGCGGATGCCTCCCGGCGGCCGCATCGTGCTGCTGGGCAGCCGCACCGCGAACGGCGCGGCCACGCGCAGCCAGTATGCGGCGACCAAATGCGCGCTGGTCGGGCTCGCACGATCGTGGGCCGCGGAACTCGCGCCGCACGGCATCACGGTCAATGTCGTCGCGCCCGGTGCGACGGACACGCCGTTCCTGCGCGATCCGGCGCGTGCGGCCACGCCGCCCAGGCTGCCGCCGATCGGGCGATTCATCACGCCCGATGAAGTCGCCGCGCTGACCGCTTTTCTGCTGAGCGCGAATGCGGGTGCGATCACCGGGCAGCAGATCGTCATGTGCGGCGGGGCGTCGCTTTAGCGCGGCGTGCCAGGTGCGGACTTTGAGTCGCCGTGTCGCGCATAGAGTCGACGGTTCAAATATGAAGATAAATCGCGAATATTCGAGGCTGTGAAATGTGACGCAGCCTGACGCAAGTGCGCGTCGAATCCTTCTCAACGAGACGCATACTTTCGCGCGTCGCGACGCATACGGTGTCGCCGATCGGCCGGAGTTTACCGCTCGAACCGAAAATAACCATCCACTCCGGGTAAACGCTCTCCCACAGCCCGTTGACAGCACAATTTGAAGCGTCGAGCATTTGACTTATACGTATAAGTCAATGTTCAGTCTCATGGTCGGCTCAGGGCGACTGTCGGAGGCTGGATTCCGATCATGCCTCGAGCAACGAAGTGGAAGGACGTCTGGAATGGATACTCATATTTCGCGCGGATCTGGAAGTCAGGCCGCTATTTCGTCAGCAGGGTTCGCCGGTGCGAATCCGTCTGAACAAACTGCCGGAATAAGCGAATCGTCCTTGAAATTGAGCCGCGAATTGAGTGTGCTCGATTTGATCGTGTACGGCATGGTTTACATGCTTCCGATCGCGCCGTTCGCACTTTACGGAATCATTTCCAATGTCAGCGGCGGTATGGTGCCGCTGGTATACATCGTGAGTGTCGTCGCGATGATGTTTACGGCCCGGAGTTACCAGATACACAGCAAGGAATTTCCGGCAGCCGGGTCAGCCTATACCTATGCTCAAAACGGCATCGGCGATCTGGCCGGTTTTCTGGCCGGATGGCTGGTGTTTCTCGACTACATCATCGCGCCGGGACTGCTCGCGGTCGTCAGCGCGGTTGCGATGAACAGCCTGGTGCCCGAGATTCCCCGTTCCGTCTGGGTGATCGGATTCGTCGGCCTCGGAACGATCCTGAATCTGGTCGGTATCTCGGTGACCGCGAAAGTGAACCAGGCGTTCCTCGTGATCATGCTGGTCATTCTGGCCGCGTTCGTCGGAGTCGGTCTCTTTGCGCTTTACAGCGGCATGGGGCACGGCCGGCTCACGTTCGGTTCGCTCTTCAATGTCCATACTTTCACATGGGCGGGGCTCGGCACCGGCATCCTCATCGGTTCGACGAACTTTCTCGGCTTCGACGCGATCACGACGCTCGGAGAAGAAGTCAGGAGCGAGAAGCGTCATCTGGCCAGCTTTGCCGGCATGGCATCGCTGGTCATCATCGCGATCCTGTTCGTGCTGCAGACCTGGATTGCTGCCGACCTCGCGTCTGGCGCGAAGGTACTGTCGCCGGATAGCGCCTTTTACGACATATCGGGTTACGCGGGCGGCCACTGGCTGTTCGCGATGACGTCCATCAGCACTGCACTGGCATTCGGCGTGCCGTGCACGATCGTCTGCCAGATGGCAATCGCCCGCATCATCTTCGCGATGGGGCGCGACCGGCAGCTTCCCAAGGTGTTTTCCCGTCTGTCGCGCAGATCGAAGCAACCGTATGTGGCGAATATTTTCGTTGCATCCATCTCGCTGATCATCGCATTGGTCTTTCAGGATCGGCTCGACGACCTGGCCTTGTTCCAGAACTTCGGCGCATTCTCTGCATTCATCCTGGTCAACCTTTCCGTCATCGGTTACTTCAGGATCAAGAAGCAGTCGAAGGACACATGGAATCACGTGGTTCTGCCGGCGATCGGATTTCTCGTCATCGTTGCACTCATGGTCGCGATGAGGGCCGCAACGTTGAAGATGGGCATCATCTGGCTCGTGATCGGGCTCGTCTATTACTTTGTGATGCGCCATGTGTTTGGACGCAGTGCGGCACTGAAGATCTGAGAACGACATCGATGATTCCGTTGCTCACGAGGAATTTTCGCTTGCAGGCTTGATGTGCGATGACTCGACGCCGGCCCTTCGCGATGAAGGGCTCGTCGGGTCATTTTTCGTTGTGGGTGCGTGACAGGGCACGTCTATTTCATGAGTACTTTCGCAGTCGATGGTCAGTCCCGCGGTGGCGTCTGGGCGCGCCTTTCGACCCGGGCAGGCTTTTATTCGTTCGGTTTCATTCTTTCCGCGTGGGCGCCGCTCGCGCCTCTTGCGAAATCCCGAATCGGCCTGAGCGATGGCGACTTCGGTCTTGCGCTGCTGTGGTTCGGCGTCGGCAGCCTGGTTGCGATGCCGATCGGTAGCGCAGCGGTCGCACGCGTGGGATGTCGACGGATCATCCTGCTGGCCGGCCCGATCACGTGCGCATGCCTGTTTGGACTTGCGTCGACCGACCGCGCCGACATCCTGTCGGTGTGCCTCTTCCTGTTCGGTTTCGGTATCGGCGCCACGGAGTCGGCGATGAACCTGCAGGCTGCCGTGGTGCAGCGCATGCACGACGAGCCGCTCATGTCGGGATTTCATGCATGGTGCAGTATCGGGACCATCGCGGGTTCTGCCGGCGTCAGCACGTTGTTGTCCGTTCAGATCTCACCGGTCGGGGCGATCGCGTGCGTCTTTGCGGTCATGGTTGCCCTTTGGTGTGTCGTCGGCCGGCATTTCATCGCGCGAACGGGTACTGCGCAAACGCACCGATTCGCACGCCCCACGTTGTATATCGTCTGGATCGGCATGCTCTGCTTTGTCGCTTTTCTGGCGGAAGGGGCCGTACTCGACTGGAGCGGTGTGTTCCTGGTGACCGAAAAGGCGTTCCCGCAGTCCAGTGCGGGCTACGGCTACGCCGCCTTCGCGCTGGCGATGACAATCGCGCGGTTGACAGGCGACCGCCTGGCCCGTGTGTCGGGTGCGCGATCGATTCTCGTCGCCGGTTCGGTCGGAACTGCGGCCGCCCTCGTCGCGCTGGTTTTCGCACGGCACTGGATGATCCTGATCGCGCTGTTCGCAGCGGTCGGTTTCGGCCTGGCCAACATCGTCCCGCTGTTCTTTTTGCACGTCTCGCGGCAACGCCGGATGCGGGTCGAGCTGGCAATGCCGGTCGTCGCGACGCTGGGCTATGCCGGCATGCTTGCCGGGCCGGCCGTTCTGGGCGCGATAGGGGAGCTGGCGGGGCTTTCGGCTTCGCTTCTGACGATCGCCGCGATGCTTTTGCCGATAGCGTTGTCGGCGCACACCATCGTATCCCGCGACGTCGGCTAGGGCCTGTTCACGCTAATAACGGGCTTGCGCTGGTCCCCAGAAGGGCCGAGCGCGAGGATTGCGACGAAGCGAATACTCGACGTATTCGCGAGGAGCATGACGCGGCGATCGGCCCTTGTGGGGACCAGCCCGACGAATGCATTTTTCCAAACAGGGGAACGTGCCTTTGCGCCCGCATGGCGGCGTCGTTCGTCGTTGCAATAGCTACGGCTATTGCGCCTCCTCACTCCTTGCCCTGCGGGCGCAAAGGCACGTTCGCAAGCCCGTTATTAGCGTGAACAGGCC
>NZ_BBSK01000127.1:0-30029 GCF_001319805.1 Burkholderia sp. E168m22 | reverse complement strand
GGCGGGCGGCCTGCCTAGCCGGCACGATTGCCGGTGTTCAAGCGGCGGTGCCCCGGCGGACACCGCCAGGCCCTAACCCTCGCCACCCCACAGCACGGTCGATTGATCGCCGGTCATGTAGTCGCGGATTTCCGCGGGCAGCGACCTGTCCATCGGCAGCAGTACCGTCGCGTTGCGCAGGTGCTTCCTTTGCATGTGTCCGCGGTCGGCGAAATTCAACGCGATGCGCGTCGAGAAGGGCTGGCGAAACGACGACGACGCCACGCCGGTGACCACGCCGTACAGGAAGCGGATCGGGCGACGGTGCTGAGGCGTCAGGACCGAGAACGTCATTTCGTTCTTCTGCCGCCCTTCGAAATCGATCATGAAGATCCGGTCGCCCATCAGGAAACAGAAGCCGTGGTACTTGAACGAGTAGCCGACCTTGCCGTCCTGATCCAGTAACGGGAAACGCTCCACGGTAACGTACTGCACCACCGAATCGCGCTCGTAGAGGCACGTCACGGAGCGCAGGATGCGCCCCTTGTAGATCGACGAGTTGTGGTACCGGTAGTACACCCCGAGAAAATCCTGCAGCGCGGCGCTCGACGACTTGATCAGCGGCAGAAATCGCAGAAAGCTCGGTGCGGATTTCAAATCGAACGGCAGTTCGTATTCGAGCCCTTCGTAAAAACTGCGGAATTCCGGCGGCGCCCGGAACAGGTCGGCCGGCTCCATCAGAAAAAACTTGGCGATCTTCAGCAGCACCTTCTGCGACGGAACGTGGTGGCCCGCCAGATATTTGTTGAACTGCTGACGATTGATGTTCAGCTTCCGGCAAAAATCTGCGATGGAGTCGAAGGACGCCACGAGCAGCGACAGATTGCTGGCGAGGTTTGAAAGGTCGTGCTGACGATCCATGTCGTTTCTGAAGAAATGATCGAAGGGACCTGCGATGAACGGCGAACCGGCGTGCAACGGTCGGTCGCGGGCCGCGATGCGTCGATTCCCGTGCGGGATTTTCCGTATGGAAACCGAAGGAAATCGACGCATTGAGCGCATCGTGCGGTATCCGAAGCGTGGGCCGCCGCACTGCCTCCGCGCGTGATCGAGTGTACTGCGTTTCGTGCGTCACTGTGCGTCTCTTTTGAGCGCTCCGCGAAATTGAGCACGTGTTTTTAGCGGCAAATACTCCAGCCACCGATCGCATGATCCCGACACGGTCGTGCACGGAACGAGCGGCACCATCCGGGCATGACGCGCCGCGGTGATGCCGCAAGCATCGCGTGACCGTATCAGGAGAGGGGGAGCGCATGAAAGCAGAAACCACACGGAGATTCGAGATGTCTTTTTCCCCAGGAGGCGGCATCCATGCCGGAGCGCCCGGGCAGCGGCGACGCTGGCTGCGCGCGAGCCCCGCAGCCCTTACGCTGGCGCCGAGTGTCGTCGTACTTTTGATTGCCGTCTATGTGTTCATCGGCTGGTCGATCGTCATCTCGTTCACCAGTTCGAAGTTCGCGCCGAACTACGACTTCGTCGGTCTTGCGCAGTATGCAAGGCTATGGGATTCGGATCGATGGAATGTCGCGGTAACGAACCTCGGTTTGTTCTCGATCGCGTTCATGCTGATCTCGCTCGTGCTCGGCCTGCTGCTCGCGATTTTTCTCGACCAGAAGGTGCGGGGCGAGGGGGCGTTCCGGATGATCTATCTGTATCCGATGGCCGTGTCGTTGATCGTGACCGGCACCGCGTGGAAGTGGATCCTGAATCCCGGCCTCGGGCTGGAAAAGCTGCTGCAGGATCTCGGCATCACCGGCATCCATGTCAACTGGCTGATCGACCCGCAGATGGCGGTCTATACGCTTGTCGTCGCCGCCGTCTGGCAAACCGCGGGCTTCGTGATGGCGATCTTCCTGGCGGGCCTGCGCGGGATCGACGGCGAAATCATCAAGGCGGCGCGCATGGAGGGCGCCGGCACGCTGCGCATCTATCTGACCATCATCATCCCGATGCTGCGCGCGTCCGTATTCAGCGTGGTCGTGATCCTGATCTACCAGGCGGTGCGGTCGTTCGACCTTGTCGTGGCGCTGACGAACGGCGGCCCGGGTTTCTCGAGCGACCTGCCGACGACGTTCATGTACAACCTGACGTTCAGCCGCGGCCAGCTCGCGCAGGGCGCCGCCAGCTCCGTCATGATCCTGCTCGTCGTGGTCGCCCTTACCGTCCCGTATCTCTACTCGGAGTTCAAGCGTGAACACAACGACAGTCTCTGACACGGCCCGGCACGTGCGTCGCGTGTCCCGCCCGTCGAGCACGACGCTGCGTGTGGTCGCGCGTGCGGTGCTCTATGCGATTCTCGTCGGCAGCGCGGCTTTCTTCGTGATGCCGCTCGTCGTGATGGTCTTCGCTTCGTTCAAGGACATGGCGGAGATCCGGTCGACGTCGATTCTATCCTTTCCGCTCGCGCCCACGGTCCAGCCGTGGATCGATGCATGGCAAAACGCGTGCGTCGGCATCGACTGCGTGGGCCTGAACGGGTTCTACGTGCGGACCGTGCTGATCGTCGTGCCTGCCGTCGTGTTGTCCACGCTGCTTGGCGCATTGAATGGCTACGCGTTGACGAAATTCAATTTCAGAGGATCGAAGTTCGTCTATGGGGTGATCCTGTTCGGCACCTTTACGCCATATCAATCCGTGTTGATACCGCTTGCGAAGACGCTGGGCGTACTCGGCCTGTCAGGTAGCCTTGCAGGCCTCGTGCTCGTGCATACGGTCTACGGCTTGCCGTTCACGACGATGTTCTTTCGCAACTACTTCATGACGGTGCCGCAGGATCTCGTGAAGGCGGCGCGGGTCGATGGAGCGGGTTTCTGGACGACGTTCGCGTACATCATCCTGCCGCTGTCGGTACCGATGATCGTCGTTACCGTGATCTGGCAGTTCACGTCGATCTGGAATGACTTCCTGTTCGGCGTGTCGTTCACGAGCGGTCAGAACACGCCCATCATGGTTGCGCTGAACAACATGGTGAGTGCGAGCGCGGGCGAACGTCCGTACAACGTCCATATGGCCGGTGCGTTGCTGGCCGCTCTTCCAACCCTCGTCATTTATTTCCTGGCGGGCAAGTATTTCGTGCGCGGCCTGATGGCCGGCGCGGTCAAGGGGTAATCATGGCTTCTCTGCATATTCGCGACGTCCGCAAGAACTACGGCAGCGTTGCGTGCCTCAAGGCAATCAACATCGATGCCGACGACGGTGAATTCCTCGTGCTGCTCGGCCCGTCCGGCTGCGGGAAGTCGACCTTGCTGAACGCGATCGCGGGGCTCGAACCGGTCAACGACGGCGAGATCGTCATCGACGGTTCGGTCGTCAACGACGTCGAATCCGCGAAGCGCGATATCGCGATGGTGTTTCAGTCGTATGCGCTTTACCCGACGATGACGGTGCGCAACAACCTGACATTCGGGATGCGCGTGCGGGGGGCATCGCGATCCGAGCAGGAGGAGGCGGTCAAGCGGGTCGCGGCGATCCTGCAGCTCGATCAGTTGCTCGATCGCAAGCCCAGCCAGCTGTCGGGTGGGCAGCGCCAGCGCGTGGCCATGGGGCGCGCGATGGTGCGGGAACCGAAGATCTTCCTGTTCGACGAGCCGTTGTCGAATCTCGACGCGAAACTGCGCACGGAAATGCGCGCGGAAATCAAGAAGCTGCACCAGCGTGTCGGCACGACCACGGTCTACGTGACGCACGACCAGATCGAAGCGATGACGCTGGCGACGAAGATCGTCGTCATGCGGGGCGGCGAGGTGCAGCAGATCGGCACGCCGGAGGATGTTTACGATCGTCCGGCGAACCTGTTCGTCGCGCGTTTCATCGGGTCGCCCGCGATGAACTGCCTGACGGGCGTGCTGCGTGGCCGTGACACCCACGCGGTTTTCATCGGCGGCGACGGCAGCGGGCACACCGTCGAGATCGCGCTGGGCGCGCTGAGCGACGCGCAACGCGGCTACCTCGACCGGGACGTCGTACTGGGCGTTCGCCCGGAATGGCTCGCGCCGGGCGTCGGGGCAACGAGCTTCCAGGCGACGGTCGACGTCGTGGAGCCGACGGGTGCCGACAACTTCGTGCTGCTGTCGGTCGCGGGCGAATCGATCATGGCCCGGTTCGCGCCCGGTGTCGGACGCGTCGGGGACGTGATGCAGCTCGTCGTCAATGCGGACAAGGCACTGATCTTCGATCCGGCGACCGAACAGCGCGTCGTCTGAAAGGACGGGTCGGTCGGGATCGTGGCGTGCCCGACCGGCCCGTATCAGGACGATGAACGTGGAGTGGAATGACGAACCTTCGATGGCGGGACCGATGTCGGGTATCGACGAACAATACTATCGGGACACGGTGATCGAGCTCTGCGACCTGGCTCGCACGCTGTGCGGCGCCGTGGCGCACGACACGCTCGCGATTACGCGAAAGGGCGACACGTCGCCCGTTACCGAACTCGACAAGCGTATCGAGCTGGCGCTACGCAGCCGCATTCAGGCGCGGCACCCGCTGGATTCCAGCGTCGGCGAGGAGTTCGGCGTGGTCGACGGCCTCGCACACGGCGTGTCGAACCGGAGATGGGTCATCGACCCGCTCGACGGGACGCGCGCGTTCGTGACGGGCAGTCCACTATGGGGCACGCTCGTCGGCGTGCTGTGCGACGGCGTGCCGTGGCTCGGCGCGATCGACATGCCCGCGCTCGGCCAACGAATGATCGCGAGCAGCACCGATGCCGCGACGCACGTCGAGTCGGCTGCCGGCACGGCGGTGCCCCTGTCGGCGGCGCGCATGTGCACGACGACGCCGGACAAGTTCACACCCGACCAGCACGCGGTATACGCCAGGCTCGTCGCGCGTGTCGCCGTGCATCGATACGGCGGCGATTGCTTCAATTACGCGGCGCTGGCCAGCGGGCGGTGCGACCTCGTCGTCGAATCGGGACTCGCCCCCCACGATTTCCTGCCGATCGTGCCGATCGTCGAAGCGGCCGGCGGCCGGATGACGGACTGGCGCGGACGACGATTGACCGAGCGCTCGGCCGGCGACGTCGTCGCGGCGTCGAGCGGCGCGCTTCATGCAAGCGTGATGGCATTGCTGGCCGGCTCGAATGCGTGAAGGGTTCGGCGTGTATCCCTGTAAAATGCGGCATTGCCAGCCCACAGGCGGATGCCTTCCCATCGATGAAGCGTGCCGTATCCATGAAGGACGTCGCATTGGCCGCCGGCGTCTCTCAGCCCGCGGTCTCCTATGCGTACAACAAGCCGTCGGAAATCTCCGAGGCGCAGCGCGAGCATATTTTCGCCGTGGCGAAAAAACTCGGCTATCCCGGGCCCAACGTCCGCGGGCGCAGCCTGCGCTCCGGGCGGGTCGGTGCCGTCGGCCTGATGATCATGGACGAGTTGCCTTACGCATTCGCCGATCCGGCGACCACCTGCCTGCTGCGCGGCATCGGTGAAATCAGCGAGCTCGCGAACGTCGCGCTCGCGCTCTTCCCGCTACAGAAGGATCTGGCGAATCATGCCGGCGACGCCGCGAACGGCAGCCTCGCGGTACGCGGGTTCGTCGACGGCCTGATCGCGTACTCGCTGCCGGACCACTATCCGGTCATCGAGGTCGCGCGCCGGCAGGGCATCCCGGTCGTGATCGTGGACGCACCGATCATCGACAAGGTGCCGTTCGTCGGGATCGACGATCTGCAATCCGCCATCGTCCAGATGCGGCATCTGGTCGAGCTCGGTCACCGGCGGATCGGCATCGTGGCCGACCGGCTGCGTCCGGACGGCGTCAGGGGCATCGTCAGCAGGCAGCGCTTCCAGGAGGCCACGGAAAACGTCGTGCGCGCCCGCATCGACGGCTATCTGCGCGCGGCCGAAGCGGTGGGGCTCGGCTTCGACGACCTGTTGATCGTCGAGGCCGGCGGCTTCGATCGTGCATCGGGCATCTGGGCGGCCGAACAGATGCTGCAGCATACGGGCCTCACGGCAGTGGCGGCGACGTCGGACGTGATGGCGCTCGCGCTCGTGCAGGCGGCGCGTGAACGCGGGGTGGCGGTGCCCGATCGGCTGTCCGTGGCGGGGTTCGACGATATACCGGAAGCAGCCGGCGCAGGGCTCACGACCATCCGCCAGCCGCTGATCGAGAAAGGCCGCCAGGCCGCGCAACTGCTCAGCGAACTGCTGAGTGGCCCCGCCGCCCGCAAGCCGCGCGTGCCCAGGGTGCTCCTGCCGACGGAGCTGGTGGTGCGATCGACGACGCAGGCGCCGGCCGCGGCAAGATGAGCGCGGCCGGCGGATCGCGGCGCAGGGGCAAGCGTCGCTTCAGCGACCGACGAACTGCCTGGCCACACGAAGCGCATTCGCGGCGATCGTGAGCGCCGGATTCACCGCCGCGGAGGACGGGAACCACGAACTGTCGACGATCCACGCGTTTTCCACGTCGTGAAGCCTGCAGTTCGTGTCGAGCACACTCGTGCCCGGGTCGTTGCCCATCACGGCCGTGCCGCATTGATGCGAGTTGGTTGCAATGCCCATACGCTTGTTCAACACGAGCGGATACCCGGCCCGCCGCATCATCGCGACCGTCTTCTTCACGAGCGCCCGGTGTGCACGCAGGTTGTTGGCACGCCACCTGATGCGGATGCGGCCCGACTGCGGATCGACCGTGACGCGATTCTCCGGATCGGGAAGATCCTCGCTGGTCAGGTACAGATCGACGCTGTGGTCGGTCATGTAGCGCGAAACGGCCTTCGGCAGCCACGGATACATGCCCGTCACCATCGGCTCGCGGATCTTGCCGAGCATCTGCACGTTACCGAGCGGAAACGCGTTCTGCGGGGAACGCAAATACCAGTCGTTGACCGCGAGCGTTTTCTGGAACAGCACGTCGTTGGCGCGACGCGGATCGACCGCGAGCATGAACGTGCTGTTGTGAACCATATAGTTGCGGCCGAGCATCCCCGAGCGGTTGCCGATACCTTCCGGATGCGCGTGATCGGCCGATCGCAGCAGAAGGGCCGCCGAGTTCACCGCGCCACACGCAAGGACGAACCGCTTGGCACGGATGCGAACGGGTTGCCCGTCGCGAACGCCGAGCGCCTCCTCGATGCGCGTGCCGTCGGCCGACATGACGAGACGATCGATTCGGGTGCGTACCATCAGTTGTGCGCCGCCGCTGCCGACGAGCGGCCTCAGCACGGACACTTCCGCATCGCCCTTCGCATCGACGAGGCAGGGATAACCGTCGCAGGTCGAGCAGAGCACGCACGGCCGTTCGCGTCCGTAGTTGACGGCCGCCGGCATCACGAACGGACGAAGGCCTTGCGCACGCATCGCCGCGGCGAGCGGCCGCAACGCGGGGTCGTGTTCCAGCGCGGGAAACGGATAGTCGCCGGAGCGCCACGGATCGGTCGGGTCCTGGCCACCCGCGCCATGGACGTTGTAAAGCCGCTCCGCGGCCGCGTAGTACGGCTCCATGTCGGCATAAGTGATCGGCCACGCGGGCGAAATACCCTCGGCGTGTTGAATCGCGCCGAAATCGGCTTCCCTGAACCGTGGAAGCATTGCGCCGAAGACCTTCGTGTTGCCGCCGACGTAGTAGAACACGCCGGGTGAAAACGGCTTGCCGGCGTCGTCGTCCCACGACTCCGCGTTGCGGTAGCGTCCGTCGCGAAATACGGCTTCGGCCTGCCAGTTCTGGATTTCACGAGGCAGGAAATCGCCGCGCTCGACGATGAGCACGTCGAGGCCGTGACCTGCGATGCCTTGCGCGAAACTCGAGCCGCCCATGCCGGACCCCACGATGACCACGTCGCAGGTAATGATTCCATCGCTGCCGGGCACGACCGTCGGGATTTCGCGCCGGAGCACCGGCGCGAAACTGGACAGACCGGACGCCGGACGATGAACAAACGTTGCATCGCTCATGCGCTGACTACCTTACAGATGTTGCTCTGAGTTGCGGAATTGCGCGTACTCTTCCTGGCGCTCGTCGTCGATATAGGCCGGAATCGGGAAATCCCACCAGCCCGGCACCCACGGTCCGGCCGCGTCGCGATCCGTTGGAATCTCGATCAGGCACGGCGCGTTGCTGTCGAGCGCCTGCTGGAGGATCGGCTCGAGTTCGTCATTGCTGTTGACGCGCCACGACTTGAGACCGAATGCCTTGCCGACCGCCTCGAAGTCGGGCGAGTACGGGCGTCCGTCCGGATAGTTGAACTCGGTACCGATATGACGGCTCGTCTGCTTGCGCTGGCCGCCGCGAATCGACATATACCCTGCGTTGTTCTGGACGATGAAGATCACCGGCAGGTTGTTGGTGACGCAAATCGCGATTTCCTGCGACGTCATCAGGAAGTCGCCGTCACCGAGAATGCATACCACCGGGCTGTCCGGCTTCGCGAGCTTCGCCCCGATGGCGGCGGGCACCGCCCAGCCCATCGACGAAAAACCGCCGGAGGTCAGGTGGGTACGCGGGGTGTAGACCGGGAAGGTCTGTTTGACCGCGCCCTGGGTATTGCCCGAGCCGACCACCACGATGGTGTCGCGCGGGAAGATCTTGCGCAGCGCGCCGAGCGGCCGTTGCGATGTGAACGGGAAGCGGTCGGAATCGCGGCGCGTGGCCAGCTTGGCTTCCCATTCCGCCTTGTGCGCGGCGACCTCGGCCAGATATTCGCCGCGCTCGGCCGCATCGCCTTCGAGCGCTTCGACGATATGGGCGAGCGCGTACTTCGCGTCGGCCACGATGCCGACGGCGACCGGATAGTTCTTGCCGATCTCGTGCGGATCGATGTCGATGTGGATCAGTTTGCCGGGCGGAATCGAGAACGTGACGCCTTTCGCGTAGCTCGACGACGACCAGTCGGTAAAACGGCAGCCGACCGCGATGATCACGTCCGCGCTCGATGCGACCTTGTTGCCGCACATCGTGCCGGTTTGGCCGACGCTGCCCGCGAACAGCGCATGGTCTTCGGGGAAGCCGCTCTTGCCGTTCCAGGTGGTGACGACCGGAATCTGCCACTTCTCGGCGAGCGCAAGCACTTCCGCGGCCGCTTCGCCGGTGATGACGCCGCCGCCGATGACCATCACCGGGCGCCTGGCCTGCCGAAGCACGTCCGCCGCTTTTTCGACGGCGATGGGGTCCGGATACACCTTGCCGAGCGGCACGCGTTCCTCGAGCTGGTGCAGCGTGACTTCCGCGGCCTCGGCCTGTGTGTCCATCGGAATCTCGACGTGAACCGGGCCGGGGCGGCCGGTCAGCATCGAGCTGAATGCGCGATGCATGATGAACGGCAACTCCTCGACGCGCTGGGCCACCCAATGACGCTTGGACACGGCTTCGGCGATCTTCGGGAAATCGTTGTCGACGTAGCGTTCGAGTTCCTGAAGCAGGCCGTGACCGCGCATGTGCGTGGGCGGCCCGCCGGTGATGAGCATGACGCTCGTCGAATCGGTGAAGGCCGTTGCCATTCCGATGACCGTATTGCTCGCGCCGGCGCCGATCGACGTGACTGCCGCCATCGGCTTGCCCGACACACGGTAGTAGCCGTCGGCCAGATGCACCGCGCTTTGCTCGTGAAACACCTGGATGAAGCGAATCTCCGAGTCCTTCTCGAGGAACGCGTCCGTCAGCGTCCAGATGCCGTGACCGGGAATGCCGGCGACGTATTCGACACCGTAGTTCTTCAACGTCTGGGCGACGATTTGACTTCCGGTAAGCTTTGCCATTTTTCTATCCTGACTAGGATTTGAGGACACCCGCGCGCGACGACGGTCGGCCCGCGCGGACTTTCTTTGACTGCGTCACGCAGCCGGTCGCGCGGCCCATTGCAGGCCTTGCATCGTGAGGCGGCGAACGTTGATGTCGGACAGGTTGCCGACGTCGTGGCCGATCGAGTGGTAGAACACGCGGCCGCGTCCCCACTGCCTGACCCATGCGACCGGGCTGCGATTGCCGGCCAGCCACGGGAACGGCTTGCCGTCGAAAGTGGTTTCGGCCAGCACGTGGTTGTTCGGATCGACCTGCATGTAGTACTGCTCCGAACGGACTTCGAAGTCCTCGACGCCGCGCGTGACCGGATGGTCGCGATCGATCACGTTGACCATGTACGGATGCGGATAGCCTTCGCCGGCAGGGTGCTCGATGAACGACCCGCCGAGCACCATGTGATAGCGAAGACTTGCGCGAAACGCCGCGGCGGCGCCATGCCATGCGGCGAGGCCGGTGCCGTTCTCGATGGCGTCCAGCAGATGCTTTTCCTGAGACGCGGTCAGCGTCTCGGTCGTGACGGCGTTGTTCCAGCCGATCACGATCAGATCGAAGGCGGACAGATCGCGATCGAGCGTGAAGATGTCGGTCGAACCTTCGACCTCCCAGCCCAGTTCGTCGAACAGTCCGCGCGTCCATGCGGCGACTTCATACGGGTAGTGCCCCGGCCAGCCGCCGTACAGATGGAGAACTCGCATGATGACTTCACTCCTTGTTCAATGGAACTTATACGTATAAGTTGACGAAATGCTGCGCGCCCAAAATGGCGATGTCAAGCACTAGAAAACCCTCGGCCGGCGCGGGCCGGAAGACGGTATCCGGGCGCGCGGGCAGTCGGTCGGGCGCGGCGAAACGCCGGGAGGGACGCGCCTCGGCAGGTGCGTCAGCGCGGTGCGTCATGTCGCGTCAGCTTCGACGCGGATGCGAAATTGTGTCGGCAAATTCGGCCCGCGAAAATTTGCTCGTGTGATCGAACTCGTTCGGATCGTGCACCGTCGCAACGCGGGTTTCGCGCTGCATGGTCGGGAAACACTCTTGGAGATTTTTGTGATCCAGCATCTTAAGAAAAGCAAGCCGATGGAGGCGCAACTCGAGATCGCGAAGCAGGTGCGCGATACGGTCGAGCAGATCATCGCGGACGTCGCCGCCAACGGGGACGCTGCCGTGCGCGAATACTCGATGCGGTTCGACAAATGGAACCCGGCATCCTTTCGGCTGACGGACGCGGAAATCAGCGCGTGCGTCGCGACCCTGTCGGAGCGCGAACTGGACGACATCAAGTTCGCGCAGCAGCAGGTTCGCCGGTTTGCCCTGGCGCAGAAGGACGCATTGCGCGACGTCGAAGTCGAGACGCTGCCGGGCGTGGTGCTCGGTCACCGCAACATTCCGGTGAATTCCGTCGGCTGCTATATCCCGGGCGGCAAGTATCCGTTGCTGGCTTCCGCTCATATGAGCGTGCTCACGGCCAAGGTTGCCGGCGTCAAGCGTGTGGTGGCCGTGGCGCCGCCGTTCGACGGCAAGCCGCACCCGGCGATCGTCACGGCGATGCATCTCGCGGGCGCGGACGAGATCTACTGCGTCGGCGGCGTGCAGGCGATTGCCGCATTGGCGCTCGGTACGGATCAGTTCGAGCCGGTCGACATGATCGTCGGCCCGGGCAATGCCTACGTGGCCGAAGCGAAGCGCCAGCTGTTCGGCAAGATCGGGATCGACCTGATCGCGGGCCCGACGGAGACGCTCGTCATCGCCGACGATTCGTCGGACGTCGAGATCGTTGCGGCCGACCTGCTCGGCCAGGCCGAGCATGGCGTGAATTCGCCGGTCGTGTTCCTGACGAATTCCGCCAGGCTCGCGGACGGCCTGCCGGCGGAGATCGAGCGCCAGCTAGCGGTGTTGCCGACAGCGGCCGTCGCGTCGGTCGCGTGGCGCGACTATGGCGAGATCATTCTGTGCGACACCGTCGACGAAATGGTCGAAGAAGCCGACCGGATCGCGTCCGAGCACGTTCAGGTCATGACGCGCGATCCGCTTTATTTCCTCGAGCACATGACGAACTACGGTGCGCTGTTTCTCGGCGACCGTACCAACGTGTCGTACGGCGACAAGGTGATCGGCACGAACCATACGTTGCCGACGACGAAGGCCGCGCGCTATACCGGTGGGCTGTGGGTCGGCAAATTCATCAAGACCTGCACCTATCAGCGGGTGTTGACCGACGAAGCATCGGCCATGCTCGGCGAATACTGTTCGCGACTGTGTGCAATGGAAGGCTTTGCAGGGCACAAGGAACAGGCCGATATCCGCGTTCGCCGCTTCGGAAAGCGAGCGGACTGACATCGGGCCGAGAGATCGGGCAGCGATTCGGCACTCGAAAGAGTGCCGTTTTTTTTGCGTCGAATCGAGCGGGTTTGCGCGGTTCCGCAGCGCGCGGAGGCCCTTTTCATGGCGTGGATGCGAGTGCGTCGTAGTGCGACACAAATTGTGTCTTTGCGAAATTGAGCGGCATTTATTGGACTTCAATACTGCGTCGCGGGTGAGGAGGCAGTGACCGGGTTTTCGTCCGACACAACGCGTGTCGGATGGCAGCCCGGCCGGAAACGCGGCGATCGTCAAACGGCAGGAGGGGGTGACGATCAGCCGTCGCATGACGGCCTCCCCACCGTACGCCCATCGCTCTGGATAGTTCTCCTGACGACGGGAAAGAAGCGGAGCGGTATTCGGGAGACGCATCAATACCGCTCTGATCGATGTGTACTTCGTGGACGGACAAGTGAAATGAAAAGAAAAGTCATCTCGGCGATCTCTCTGTCGATTACCGCCTACGCGGCCGGCGCGCATGCGCAAAGCTCGGTCACGCTTTACGGCATCGTCGATACCGGTATCGCATACATTCACAACAGCGGCGGACAAGCGTCGCAATGGAAGATGTCGGCCGGTAATCTGTCCGGAAACGAATGGGGGCTCAAGGGCACCGAAGATCTCGGCGGAGGCTTGTCGGCGAGCTTCCAGCTCGAGAACGGCTTCGATCTCGGCTCGGGTCAGTTGCAGAACGACGGCCGCATGTTCGGCCGGCAAGCGTTCGTCGGGCTGGGCAGCACGCGTTTCGGGACGGTCACGCTCGGGCGGCAATACGATCCGGTGACCGATCTGGTTCAGCCGATCACCGCCGATTCGTACAGCGGCCTGTTCGCGCCGCCGGGCGATATCGACAATTACGACGACAGCGCGCGTTTCAATAGTGCGGTCAAGTGGACGAGCCCGTCGTGGGGCGGTGTCACGGTCGAGACCATGTATGCGTTCGGCGGCGTGGCAGGATCGACGGGCTCCGGGCAAAGCTGGTCGGCCGCGGCGGCCTACAGCGGCGGCGCGCTCAGCGTGGCGGGCGGGTTCCTGCACGTGGACAACGGCAACGCCAGGACGTCGGCACGCGGCACGTCGAGCGCGGACAGTTTCTTCAACAGCGCCGTCAATGCGGCGTATGCCACTGCCCGCGGCATCGATATCGGGCGGATCGGCGCACAGTACGTCGTCGGGCCGGTCACGGCCGGCGCGGCGTACTCGTACACGCGCTATACGTCGGACGGCGCGTCGACGTTCGCGGGTTCGCAGCACTTCCAGAACGGCTCCGTGTTCGCGAGCTGGATGGCGACGCCGACGCTCCAGGTGATCGGCGGCTACAACTACACGCGTTCGGGCGGCCATTCGTCGGCGACCTATCAGCAGGTCAATCTCGGCGTCGACTATTTGCTGAGCAAACGGACCGACGTCTATGCGATGGCCGGCTATCAGCATGCGAGCGGCGACAATGGCCAGGGGAGCGCTCAAGCGGTGATCGGCTCTTACGACGTCAATTCGGGCGCGAATTCGCAGATCGTCGCAATCGTCGGCCTGCGCCACAAGTTCTGAGCTATTCGGGGAAATCCGGCAGACAGGCTGGTCCCGCTCCGGACGGAGCGGGACGACACCGGCGACGTCAGTTGTTCTTCGCCGCGGCTGCCAGCTTCTTGACGGCAGTGGCGGAAGTCATCGACGGGGTGTTCACGAATTGCGTGATCACATCGACGAACGATGCGCGAACGTCACGCTCCAATGCGGCATTCTCGATGAACGACGGCACGACCGCGCCGGATTGGGCGGCCGCGGCTCGGTCGGCGAAATTCAGCTTGGCGCAGTCGTCGAATTTCGCTTGCGGCACGTCGAGCCGCGCGGGGATCGAACCTTTGCGCAGATTGAAGTTCTCCTGCACGTCGGCGCTCATGGCCAGATTGGCGAGCGTCGCCTGATTGGCGGCGGCAGCGGGATTCTTCTGTTTGAAGAACGTCATGGTGTCCACGACCCATACGAACGCGTGACCGCTTCCCGGCGTCGCCGCGCACACGAAGTCGATGCCCGGCTTCTTGCCTGCCCGGAGGAATTCGCCCTTGGCCCAGTCCGCATGGATCTGCATCGCCGCCTTGCCGTCGATGACCATTTGCGTCGCCACGTTCCAGTCGCGACCGGCGCGGTTCGGATCCGTGAAGCCGATGATCTTGCGCAATTGGTCGAACACCTTGAGCATGGTGGGCCCCTGGATCGTCGCGGGGTCGTGATCGATGATCGCCTTCTTGTAAAAGGCGGGGCCGCCGATGCCGATCACGAGATCGCTGAAGATCTCCGCTTCCTGCCAGTCCTCGCCGCCCAGCGCGACCGGGATGATGCCGTCCTTCTTCATGCGCTCGGCCAGCGCGTTGAATTCATCCCAGGTGGTCGGGGCTTTGCCGCCGTACTTCTGCAGGATCTTGGCGTTGATCCAGAACATGTTCTCGCGGTGCTCGTTGACCGGAACGCCGTACCAGTCGTTCTTGTATTTCACGTACGGAATCAGCTCGGGCGCGATCAGCTTGTCCCAGTTGCCGGCCTTCGCGAGGCTGTCGAGATTCGTGAGCTCGTTTTGTTCGGCATACGAAAAAAGCAGCTGCGGCTGGGCCTGCGCCGCTGCCGGCGCGCTCCCTGCCGCCAGCCGCGCCTGCAATGCCTGTTGTTGATTGGCGCCGTCGTTGCCGGCGATCGCGCTGTCTTTCCAGCCGATGCCCTTCTTCTGCAACGCGTCCTTGAGCGCCTGGAGCGCGTAGGCTTCACTGCTGGAGGTCCATTGATGAACGACCTCGACCGTTTGCGCCTGCGCACCGGCCATGCCGACCATCGAAAGGCTCGCGACGGTCGATACGACCGCCCGTGCCGAAATATGCCGCAATCTTGTTTTTGCCTTCACAATCCAATCTCCTCAGATGACATCGACCTACGCCGGTTCCCGCTCGTGCGTCGCTATGCACGAGCGCCCGGCGAGTATCGGAAGGCAAATTGACGTACGCAATTTCGCGATCGTCCGTTTCGAGACGCACGATGACGCTACCGGGCGGAGCAAGGGGGTATGTCGGGGTATCTCGCGGCAGTCGGTCGACGCAGGTCAAAACCGCGCGCACGCGAGGATGCGCAGACCGACGCCCGATCTGCTTCGCTGTGCGTCGCAAAAAGGCGAGTCGCGAACTTGTCGCGACATTTTTCTATGGAGAGCATGCCGGCATGCACTTCGCCGAGCGTCTTGCAGGGGGAAACCGCCGGGTGCACCCACTGCATCGCGTGGATTCGGGCGGGCTCGGCGGCCGCCGTGACGAAATTTGCACCTTATACAGGGGAGTCCTGCTGTGAACGATTACGATCGAGACGCTTACGCGGTTCTGTTGCCGGCATTCGCGGGCCTGACGCTCAGCGACGACGTGTGCCGATATCTCGACCGGGGCGGCGTGTCGGTACTGCTGGGCGAGACGCGTGACGAGTACGTCGGACGCGCGATGAGCGCGCAGCGCCGCACGGAAGAGGCCGCCGCGCACTTCAGGGACGTCGTCGAATCGACCCGGAGGCGGGCAGGGTCGGGCGTGCTGGTGGCCGTCGATCAGGAACTCGGCGGGATACAACGACTGCATGCGCTCGTGCCCGCGCTGCCGTCGCTCGACGACGCCTTGCACGCTGGCACCGAGACGATCGTTGAAAGATCCGCCGCGGTCGCCGCGGCGGCGCGCGAACTGGGCGTCAACCTGTTTCTGTCGCCGATCGCCGATGTCGTGGTGGGCGCGAATCCCTGGCTCGACGGGCGGCATCTCGGCGCCGATGCCGCCGATGTACTACGCATTGCCCGCGCGTTCGTGCAGGGCGTGCAATCGGCGGGCGTCGCGGCAACCGCCAAGCATTTCCCCGGGCATCCGGTCACGGCGCTCGATCCGGCGCTCGACGAGGCGGTCGTGGGCGGCGGGCTCGCCGAGCTCGCGCCGACGCTCGACGTGTTTCGGGCATTGATCGCCGGCGGCGTCAAGGCGGTCATGGCGGGGCCCGCGCTGGTGCCTGCCATCGATGTCGAGCATCCATCGAGCACGTCGCGCGATACGCTTTCGATGCTGCGGCACGAATTCTCGTTCCACGGGCTCATCATTTCCGACGATCTGGATGCGCCCGGCATCTTGCGCGGCAGAAGCATCGAGGCCACGGCCGTCGCCGCGCTGGATGCCGGTGCCGATCTGCTGCTCCTGTCGAGCGAAGCCGGGCTCGACCGCATTGCCGGCACGATCGTCGAAGCCGTCAGGAGCGGCGCGCTCGACGCGTCGCGGTTGGCGCAGGCGGCCAACCGCGTGCGCGCGCTCGCCCGGGAACTGGATGGCGTGCAGGTCGCCGGCCGCAACGAGCGCGCGTGAGGCGAATCGATGAGCGAACTTTTGCGCCAAGCCCATGCCGTGTTGTTTCCGGTGCTCGTGACACTCGAACTCGACGACCACATCGGCCGGTTTCTCGATAACGGCGGAAAGAGCCTGCTGTTCGGCGAGACCGGCGAGGAATATGTGTCCGGCCAGATGAATGCGGAGCGCCGGCGTCGCGAAACGCTCGATGCGTGGCACGGCACGGTCGAACAGGCGACCGCGCGTGCGGGGCACGTGCTGCTCGCGGCCGATGCGGACATCGCTGCCGTCCATCGGCTGCAATGGCTGACGCCGCCGTTGCCGAGCCGGGACGATGCGCAACGGATGCCGCCACGCGAGCTGGAGGATGTCTGCTTTGAAATGGCCAAGGGGGTCGCGCAAGCCGGGATCAATCTGGTGCTGTCACCGACCGCCGATGTCGTGACGGGGCGCAACCTGTGGCTGAACGGCAGGACGCTGGCCGACGATCCGGTTCTGGCGGCGGCGATGGTCCGTGCGTACGTGCGCGGCGTTCGTCGCGCCGGTCTGCAGACCACGCTCAAGCATTTTCCGGGGCATCCCGACCTGGTGGGCCACCCGGCCACGAGCGATGCCACCGTGCCGCTTTCGCTCGCCGAATTGAGATCGCTTTGGGCGCCGTTCGAAGCGGGGATCGACGAGGGTGTCGACGCGGTGATGATGGGGCCGGCCCGTTTCCACGCGGTTCAGCCGGCGGTGGCGGCTTCGCTGTCGCGCGAACTGATTTCGGCCCTGCGCGTGGAGTTGGGTTTTTCCGGCCTGGTGATGACCTGCGACCTCGATCACCGGGCGACCCAGGGCGATCGCGCACTCGGTGACGTGGCTGTCGCCGCGCTGGCGGCCGGCGCGGATTTGCTGCTGCTGTCGCCCAATGCGGTGCCGCGCATCGGTGAGGTAGCCGAAGCAATCGTACGCGCGGTAGCGGACGGTCGACTGGACGCGAGCCGCCTGCAGGCAGCCTGCGACAGCGTGAGCGCCGCAGCCGGGAGACGGCCTGCATGAATGCCGGGATGGCCGTACGCTCGCGCCGCATCCCGTTGTCACGCCGATACCGGCAGGTGGGCGTCGATGTCGGCGGGGCGCCCGCGATTCAACCGTTCACGCGTGTCATGGCATGACTTCATATCGACCGGCGGCCCGGGTCGCGACACGCATCGCATTCTTCGTGGCCGGATTCGGCGCGGCGTGCTGGGCGTCGCTCGTTCCGTTCGTCAAACAGCGAGCGGCCATCGACGAGGCGACACTCGGCGCCTTGCTGCTGTGTGTCGGCGCAGGCTCCGTGATCGGCATGATGTTGACGGGCACACTCGGTACCCGGTTCGGCAGCAAGCCGATCGTTTTCGGCGGTGGCGTCGGGCTGGCCGTGATCCTGCCGCTTCTGGCGATCGCGCACGACGCCGCCACGTTGGGCATTGCGCTGTTCGGATTCGGTGCGGCGCTCGGTTCGCTGGATGTCGCGATGAACATCAACGCGGTCGAGGTCGAGCGCATGGAAGGGCGGCCGCTGATGTCGGGGTTTCATGCTCAGTACAGCATGGGCGGCTTCGGCGGCTCGGCGTTGGCGACCTTTCTGCTGGCCGCGCGTACAGGTGTGTTCGCGAGTATGTTGCTGTGCTCGGCGCTGATGTTCGCCGGAATCCTGATTGCACGGCGCCATCTGATCGAAACGCCGCGAAGACGGGGCGGCCCGCTCTTAGCGGTGCCGCGCGGCATCGTGCTGTTGCTGGCGGGCCTGGTGGCCATTTCATTCCTGCTCGACGGCGTGCTGCTCAGCTGGGGCGCGTTGTTCATTTCCGGTAAAGGGCTGGTTCCCGCCACGCAGGGCGGCCTCGGCTACATGCTTTTCTCCATCGCGATGATGGCCGGTCGGTTGAGTGGCGACACGTTGACCACGCGCATCGGCGACCGGTCGATGATGTTCTGGGGCGGAGCGGTCGCCACGGCGGGGATGGTCGTTCTGCTCGTCGCGCCGATCGCGCCGGTGGCATTGGCGGGGTTCCTGTTGATCGGGTTGGGCGCATCGAATGTCGTGCCGATCATGTTTCGCCGAGCCGGGGCTCAACGCGCGATGTCGCCGTCGCTCGCCGTCGTGGCGATCACGATGACCGGCTATGCGGGCAATCTCGTTGGCCCGGCCAGCATCGGCATCATCGCCGATCAAGCAGGGTTGTCGACCGCGTTCTGGCTGCTGGCCGGCCTGGTTTGCCTGATTCCGTGTTGCGCCGGCTTCGTCACGCATCCGCGAGCGGCGCGTGTTCGGCCGGCCGCGTGAACGGCCGGGCTTGTTTCGCGACGAATCCGGATTGTTGCGGGGACGGCCGCTCGACGTGACGCGACGGAAGTCAGACCGGCCGGGCGCCTCCTGCCCAGTGCGCAGGAAAAGCGTTTGCACGCAGCGCGGGTTCACAGCATTGAATGTCGAAGGTCGCCAACCCGAGAATATCGAACGGGTCTTCCGCGATCATTTGCTCGATATCGCGCCGGTGGTCCGCATACGCGAGTAAAAAACCGGCGGCCTCTCCCTGCAGCGGCCCCGCGAACAGGATGCTTCCCGCCTGAACGTGTTTGACGAGCCACGCCTTGTGGGCCTCCAGGTGAGCGTGAACCTCTTGCGTCGGACGGATGTAATCCAGCTTGATCGCAAACAGCATGAGGAATCCTGTTACTTGACGGGCCGTGCATCCGGCGCCGGTACGCCGGCGAGTACGTCGGCGATGGCGGCCCTGGCGAGCGCGATACCTTCGTCCCGCACCCGCTGGCCTTTCGATGCCCCCTCGGCACGGACGAACCGGACATCGGTTACACCCAGGAAACCGAAGAAACGATTGAGATAGTTTTCCTGGAAATCCATGCCAGCCAGAGGTCCTTCCGCATAAAATCCGCCGCGTGCGGAGGCGACGATGACGCATTTGCCGCTGGCCAGGCCCACCGGGCCACGCTCGGTGTATCGAAAGGTTCGTCCGGCCTGCGCAATGCGATCCAGCCAGGATTTCAACTGACTCGGTACCGAAAAGTTGTACATCGGTGCGCCGATGACGATGACGTCGCTGGCCAGAAACTCCGTTACGAGGGTGTCGGAAACCCGATGCTCGCGAATCGCATCGTCGTCGAATGCGTCTGTCGCGACGTCACGGAACCCGGCAGCGATCGGTCCGGTCAGGTGGGCAATTTCGTCGCGGACGAGATCGCGGTAGGTCACTTCGGCAGACGGGTGTCGTGCGCGCAAATCGGCTACGACGGCAGCGGACAGCGTTCGCGTGATGGAGTTGCCGTCCAAAATGCTGGAATCGAGATGCAGGAGCTTCATTTCAGTCTCGCAGTGAGGGAAAGACAAATTGCTTCGAAATCCGAATGGCGTCATGGATGAACCGTTCGTGCGGCCCGGTCGATCAGTCTCGCGACATCGTCGGGGTGAGACAGCATCGACAGGTGACTGGAGCGAATGGTCGTGACCGTTGCGCCGATCCGCTGCGCGATGGCTTGCTGCACGGTCGCCTCGAGCGCGTTGTCGTCGGTCGTTCGCAGGTACCAGCGGGGCTTGTCATGCCAGGCCGCATGCCGCACCTTGCCGGCGAAACAGGCCGCCGCGATCGGCTGTTGGGTCGAGGTCAGCGCGTTGACCCGTTCAAAAGGAAGATCTCCCGCCATGACACGCTGGAACTGGCGGGCATCGTCCAGCCATATCAGGCCCCGCGCGTCCGGCGACAGGCCCGTCATCGGTGCGCCGACGCTGCGCAGCAGGTCGTCGACCGACTCGCCGTCATCCGGAGCCAGCGCCGACAGGTAAACAAGGCCCTTCACATTGGCGGCATTGCCGGCTTGCGTGATCACCGCGCCGGCCCACGAATGGCCGACCAGCAGCACGTCTCCGGTTTGCCGACGCAGCACGTTCTCGGTCGCAGCAACGTCATCGTCGAGGGACGTGAGCGGATTCTGCACGGCCGTCACGTGGTAGCCCATGTGCTGCAATCTGGTGATGACCGGCTGCCAACTCGACCCGTCGACGAACGGGCCGTGGACGAGCACGATGTTGCGCACCGCCGGCGCTGCGGCCGCGATCGTGTGACCGCTTGCGAACGTCACCATGAACGCGACGGCCGCGAGCAGTCGGCCGAACCGGCTGACCGGGCAGCGGCCCTGTCGCGTCGGAAGGAAATGCGGACGGCCCGGACGAGGCGGGAATGGCATGAGGCAGGCGCTCCGATAATTGCAGACATGGGCCAAATTTATACGGCCCTTGTCGACAATTGCAGAGGGCAGACCGGACATTGTTCATGCAAAGTTCGCCACCCGGGGCACCGTCGATGAGGGTGCAGGCGCGTGCGATCGACGTCGGAGTCGAACGCAGCACTGACGGGCGCGACCGACCAAACGGGACGATACGGGGCCCGCGATTGGACGGCGAGTGGCGCGTGGCGGGCGCCACATGGGGCGGTTACGCGACGAGACGCGCCAGCAGGCGCTTGAGCTGTGCGGCAACGGTTGCGGCGTTCTGTTGCTGCTGCTTTCTGCAGAACAACTCGCAACTCCACCATCCCCGATAGCCGGTTGCCTTGACCGCATCGGTCCATTGCTGCAGGTCGATGACACCTTCTCCGGTCGGTACGTCGCGGAGCACCTGTTCGTCCGGAATCCCGCCGGGGAAAGGGAGCGAATCACACACATGGACGCCATGAATGATGCGCGCGTCCAGCTTCGCGATGTCGTCGGGTGTCACGCCGGACGTGTGGCAGTGCCAGTAGTCGATGACGATTTTCACGTTGTCCCGACCGGCCGCATCGATCAGCTGGATCGATTTGTCGATGCCGCTGACAGGCGCCCACGACAGCGCTTCCAGGTACAGCACCAGGCCGCGCTCGGCGGCCATGTCGGCCAGGCGAGCGAGATTCTTCGCGGTGACCGCGATCTGCCGCGCGTGCGGCAGGCCGAGTACGCCGGCGTAACGGTCCGTCCTCCCGGTTTGCGTCCATTCGACGACCGACCGAACGTCGACCGGCCCGGTCAGTACCTGCACGCCTTGCGCGCCGGACAGCGTTGCCAGTTCGAACAACGCGTCGGCACGCGCGTACATCTCCGATGCTTGCCGACCCTGCCGCTCGATATCGGTCAGGAATCCCATTCCGGGGACATAGACGTCTTCGAGCAGCGCTTTCAAGTCGTCGGCGCCGTAGCCCGACGCGAGGTACGCTTCCAGCTTGTCCGCACCCAGCTCGATGCCGTCGAACCCGATTGCGGCGATCGTGTCGAGGTCGGTGACCAGGTTGGAAAACTTCGAGACAGTGGTATGAAAGATCAAGGCATTTGCTTTGCCGTGTGCGGCCATGTTCAATTGTCCAGTCGAGAACGGAATGATTGCGCTGCTTGAGCGCAGGATCACGAAGTGACTCGAGACGCTTCGGAATCGATCGGAACGGATGCGTGCCCGATGCGCGTCAGCGGCGCCTTGCCCAGGATGAGGTCCGCTGCCTTTTCGCCGATCATGATGCAGACGGCGTTGAGATTGCCCGAAATGATGTTCGGCATGATCGACGCGTCCGCCGCTCTCAGTCCGTCGATACCGTGTACGCGTAGCGAAGGGTCCACCACGGAGTCGCTATCGGTGCCCATGCGGCAAGTTCCGCAAGGGTGAAGCGCGGCGTGCGCCTCCTGCTGGACAAATTTCCTCAGTTCGTCGCGACTGGCTGCCTGTTTGCCCGGTACGATCCGTTGCGCGATGTACTTGCCGATCGCGGGCTGTCCCATGATGTCGATCGCCTTTTCGCAACCGTCGACCACCGCTTCGAGGTCGTACGGATCGCTGAAGTACTCGGGGAACACTCGCGGGACATCCATCGGATCGGGGCTCGACAGCTCGACGAAGCCGCGCGAGCGAGGGCGGATCTGTCCGAGATTGATGGTGCAGCCGTTGCCTCCCGGCACGCTGTCGACGCCTTCTTCGATTCCGGCGCCGACCACGAGGAAATATTGAATGTCGGGCGTCAAGGCTTCCTTGTCGCCCCACCAGAACGCGCCGCCCTCGATCAGGTTGGACGCGGCCGGCCCGTTCCTGAACAACAGATAGTTCAGCCCCGCCAGCGCCTTCCAGTGCGGCTTCTTGTATTTGTCGTAGCTATACGGTCCGTTCAACTGGTAGACGAGCGAAATTTCGATGTGGTCCTGAAGATTCCGGCCCACGCCGGGGAGGTCCTGTTCGACGGCAATTCCATGTCTTTGCAACGCCGCGGACGGTCCGATCCCGGACAGCATCAGCAGCTTCGGGGTACTGAGCGCACCCGCCGAAACGATGACTTCGCGATTCGCCCGCATCTGCTCGATGCGCCCGTTTCGCCGGAATTCGACACCGACTGCACGGCCTTTTTCGATCAGAATTCGCGTGACCCGCACGCCGGTACGGACCGTCAGGTTGGGGCGATTCAGCGCCGGATGAATGTAGGCGACGGCAGCGCTGCTGCGACGGCCATCGCGTGCGGTGATCTGATAAAGGCCGCAGCCGGCCGGATGCCCGCTATTGAAATCCTCGTTGTACGGCAAGCCGGATTGCTGGCAGGCCTTGAGCCATGCCTTGGTCAACGGATGAATATGCGGGATGTCGGACACGCGCAGCGGGCCGCCGGTGCCGTGGACGTCGTTGCAGAAGCGCTCGTTGTCTTCCGAGCGTTTGAAGTAGGGCAGGACGTCATCGAAGCCCCAGCCGGTCGCGCCGGAATCTCGCCACTGGTCGTAGTCCGACGGGACGCCACGGATGTAGATCATCGCGTTCACGGAACTTCCACCGCCAAGCACGCTGGCCTGGACCATCGTCGGCATTGCGGGGCGGGCGTGGCCCTGGGCCGGATGCCACGGGATGCGCTTGAGGAGCGGGCCTTGTGCAGTCTTGTAGTAGGCGCCGGGGATATGAATATAGGGGCTGCGGTCTCGCGGCCCTTCCTCGAGAAGGGCGACGCTCGAGCGTTCGTCTTCGCTGAGGCGTCCGGCGATGACGCAACCGGTCGATCCGCCGCCGACAACGATGTAGTCCACCGACTTGGTGTCTCGATGAGTCATTTTCCTTGTACTCGCTAAAGCGACGCGGCGCGCCGTCCGCGCCGAGGCATGCATCCAGTCGGTTCGCGCCGAATCAGCTGCGCTTCGATCCATCGGGCGGCAAACCGCTTCTCCACGCCCGCAAATATCTTCCGGGGCGAAACGTGTTCTCGCAATTTCGCTCCGGCCTCGTTTGTGACGCAAAGTGGCGCAGCCAGTTGGCTCATCGAGGATTCGAGGGCGGTCGTCGCCCGGGAGGGGCCGGCTCGGCACGCTTCAGTTGGCAGGCAAACTGCTGTTCGTGCAAAATTCGCCAACCCGGCCGAATTGACGGAGTACCGCGTGCGGATAGGAATCGTTGCAGTCGAAGGGAGCCTGCTGTCTCCCATTACGGGTCTTGCCGACCTGTTCTGGATGACCGCCCAGGCATTGCGGGCATCGCCCGGCGGGGGCGCTCACGGGCAGCCGGTCGTGGCCGGCTTCGAGACCGTCATCGCGAGCGCCGACGGGCGGGCGTTGCGGGACCCACAGGGCCGTCTGATTCCGGTCGACACCACGTTCGATGAACTGACGCAATGCGATGTCGCGCTCGTTACCGGCATGGCGCTCGGCCCCGACCGGCTACCGCCCGTGTCCGCCTCGACCACGCAGGCAGCCGCGTGGCTGCGAGCGCGTCATCGTGACGGCGCGCTGGTGGGCGCGGCCTGTGCGGGGACCTTCGTGTTGGGCGAGGCCGGCCTGTTGAACGGCAGGCGATGCACGACGACCTGGTGGTTGCACCATGCGTTCAGGCAGAGGTTTCCCAAAGCGCGCCCGGTGTGGGGCACCGCCGTGGAAGAACAGGATCGCATCGTCACGACCGGCGGGCCGTTGTCGTGGGTCGATCTGGCGTTGCACGTCATCAGGCGGGAAGCAGGGGCCGACGTCGCTCGCCTGGCCGCCGATATTTCGGTGGCCGACACGACGCCGCTGCCGCAGCTGGTATACGCCCCTCGGGGATACGTGAATGCTACCGATCCGCTCCTGCTTCAAGCCGAGCAGATCGTCCGCCATGCCAGCCCCGGCATGACCGCGGAAGCGCTGGCCGGCGCACTGGGTCTCAGCGAACGGACCCTGCATCGTCGACTGAAGGGCTTGACCAGCGAATCGCCGAAAGGGTTCATTACGCGCGTCAGAATCGAAATGGCTTGTGTGCTGCTGGAAACACCGGGGGCGAGTATCAAGCAGGTCGCGTTGCAATGCGGTTACGGAGACGAGACTTCGTTTCGGCGCGCGTTCGGCCAGCTTATCGGCATGACGCCAGCGGATTACAGGCGCTGGTCAAGCAGGCGGAACACCCGTTCGACCATCGATCGTGACCGCGAGGTTGGCGACGATTGATATGGGCGCGTCGACGCAAGCGAGCGGCACTGCGTGAGTCGGCGGACTGGCCGCATTGGGCGAATCGACCAGTGCCGATGCACCGCTCAGGCCGTGGTCGTTCCCGCCCTGCTTGCATCCTGTCCCAGGCATTCGACCAGCAGTTCGGTCAGCATCCGCACGCGAAGTTGACCGTCTGATTACCGTTTTGTCATCTACGCCGTTCGCGCTTGCACGCAGCGAAGCCGTGTCGCCGTTTCCGGGTAACATCGCCGGATGTCCCCACGAATGCGACGGAGCCGGCCATGCGCATCCTGATAGTCGAAGACGAACCGAAGACGGGCGCGTACCTGAAGAAGGGGCTCGAGGAATCGGGTTTCAGCGTCGATCTCGCGAAGGACGGCGGCGAAGGGCTGACGCTCGCGCAGGAAGAGCGTTACGACGTGATCGTGCTCGACGTGATGCTGCCCGTGCTCGACGGCTGGGCCGTGCTCAAGCGGCTGCGCGACACGCACACGACGCCGGTGCTGTTCCTGACCGCGCGCGACGACGTGCAGGACCGCGTGCACGGCCTCGAACTCGGCGCCGACGACTACCTCGTGAAGCCGTTCGCGTTCGTCGAGCTGCTCGCTCGCATCCGCACGCTCGCGCGTCGCGGGCCGCCGCGCGAGACCGAACATCTGGCGGTCGGCGATCTGGAAATCGACGTGGTGCGCCGCCGCGTGAAGCGCGGCGCCACGCGGATCGACCTGACGCCGCGCGAATTCTCGCTGCTGCAACTGCTCGCGCGCCGGCAGGGCGAGGTGCTGAGCCGCACGCAGATCGCGTCGTACGTATGGGACATGAATTTCGACAGCGACACCAACGTCGTCGAGGTCGCGATCCGGCGCCTGCGCGCGAAGATCGACGACGCGTTTCCCGTCAAGCTGATCCATACCGTGCGCGGCGTCGGCTACGTGCTCGAACCGAAGGACGACGCATGACGCGCCCGCGCTCGCTCGCCGCGACGCTCGCGCTCGCGTTCGCCGCGACCACGCTGGCCGCGTTCGCGCTCGTCGGCGCGTATGTGTATGCGGGCCTCGAGCGGCAGGTGAACACGCAGGACGATCTCGACATCGTGCTGGCCGCGCGCCACACGCGCCGGCTCGCGGGCGAGCTCGAGTCGCTCGACGCGGCGCGTGCGCACGCCGAGCGACTGACGAGCCAGGTGCTGGGCAACGAGGCGCTGTCGATGGCCGTCGTCGATGCGGGAGGCGACGTGCTCGCGCGCCACAACGTCCGGCTCGCCGCGCTCGACGAGGCGCCGGCGGCCGCGTCGACTCCGTTGGCCGACGCGCAACTGTTCGCGCCGCACGCGGTGCCGGTTCCCGCAAACGACCGGATCACGGCCGACCGGCTCGTCACGTGGACCGCCGACGGCGGCACGCCGATGCGCGGCGTCGTGATCGAGGCCGCGCTCGGCGACCGCACGCCGATCCGCATCGCGATCGCGCGCAACATGCGCGACCGCGCCGATCTGCTCGACGGCTACCGCGACCGGCTCAAGCTCGCCGGCGGGCTCGGCGCGCTGTTCGCGCTGCTGCTCGGCTACTGGCTGATCCGCAAGGCGCTTGCGCCGCTGCGCGAGATCGTCGACGACACCGGCCGGATCACGGTCGACAAGCTCGACACGCGGCTCGACGCGTCGCGTGCGCCGCCCGAGCTGCGCGCGCTCGTCGATGCGCAGAACGCGATGCTCGGCCGCCTGCAGCAGGCGTTCGCGCATCTGTCGCAATTCAGCGCCGATCTCGCGCACGACCTGCGCACGCCGCTGAACAACATGCGCGGCGCCACCGAAGTCGCGCTCGCGCGGCCGCGTTCGGTCGACGAGTACCAGACGCTGCTCGAATCGAATCTCGAGGAATACGACCGTCTCGCGCGGATGATCGAGAACGTGCTGTTTCTCGCGCGCGCCGAGCATCCGAGTTTCGTCACGCGGCGGCGCGCGTTCGACGTGCGCGAAGAACTCGAGCGCATCGCGGAGTATTTCGAAGGGCTCGCCGACGAAGCGGGCTCGACGTTGCGCGTCGACGGGCACGGGCAGCTGACCGCCGACGTCGAGCTGTTTCGTCGCGCCGTCGGCAACCTGCTCGCGAACGCGCTGCGTTACACGCCGGCCGGCGGCGTCATCACGCTCGCCGTCGACGAAACGCCGGATGCGGTACGCGTCGTCGTCGAGAATCCGGGCGAGCCGATCGATCCTGCATTGCTGCCGCGGATCTTCGACCGCTTCGTGCGCGGCGATCCCGCGCGCAGCGGCGGTGTACCGGGCGGCACGGCCGGGCTCGGCCTCGCGATCGTGCGCTCGGTGATGGAACTGCACGGCGGCACCGCGCAGGTCGAAAGCGACGCGCGCGGCACGCGTTTCGTGCTCACGTTCAACCGGCCGCCTGTTGCTTGACGGCGGCGGGTTGGGGCCGCGCGGTTGCCGCGGCGTCCTTCTTGCCGGTGTTCGATTCCGCGTCTGCCCCGGCGCTCGCGCTCGCCTGCCAGCCGCCGCCCAACGCCTTCAGCAGCGCGACTTCGGCCTCGATCCGGCGCGCGTCGATCTGATCGGCGGTGCGCCGGTTCGTCAGCGCGATCGTCTGCGCGGTCACCACGTCCAGATAGCTGACGGCGCCGGCGTTGAAGCGATTCGTCGTCAGCCGCAGTGACAGGTCGGCCGCGTCGGTCGCGCGCTGCTGGCTGCCGGCTTCGGACGCGAGTGCATCGAGAGCGGACAACTGATCCTCGACCTGCTGGAACGCGACGAGCACGGTTTGCCGGTAATCGGCGACCGCGCCGTCGTATTGCGCATGCGCGCCGCGCAGCGACGCGCTGCGGCGGCCGCCGTCGAACAGCGTGCCGGCGAGTTGCGGGCCGAGCGACCAGAACAGGCTCGGCGCGGCGAGCCACGGCGCGAAGAACGAACTTTCGAGGCCGGCGCTCGCCGACAGCACGAGATCCGGGAAGAACGCGGCGCGCGCTTCGCCGATCTGCGCGTTCGCGGCCGCCACGCGACGCTCGGCCGCCGCGATGTCGGGTCGGCGCTCCAGCAGTTGCGACGGCACGCCGGCCGGAATGGCCGGCACGTGGAACGCCTGCACGCGCGGCGGCAGCGCGAACGTCGATGCGCTCTCGCCGACGAGCGTCGCGATCGCGTGCTGCAACTGCGCACGCGACGCATCGATGTCGGTGTCCTGCGTGCGCGTCGATTCGAGCTGGGTCTCGGCTTGCGCCACCGCCGACGCGTCGATCGCACCGGCGGCGAGTTGCTGCTCGAGCAGCGTCAGTGCGTCGGCGTACGCGCGTACCGAGTCGTCGAGCAACTGCTTCTGCGTGTCGAGCGAGCGCAGCGCGAAATAGTCGGTCGCGAGTTCGGCCGTGACCGACAGCTTCACGGCCTGCAGGTCGGCCGCGCTCGCGGCGGCGTTCGCCTGGGCGCCCGTTACCGCGTCGCGCACGCGGCCGAACAGGTCGGGCTCCCAGCTCGCGGCCACGCCCGCCTGGTAGTCGGGCGTCGTCTTGCCGGCGAGCGACGAACCGAGCCGGTTCTGCGACACGCGCGCCCGGCTCTGCGCGGCGCCTGCCGTGATCGTCGGCAGGAACCCGGCGTGCTGATAGTCGACCATCGCGCGGGCCTGTTGCAGGTCGGCGACGGCTTTCTTCACCGTCTGGTTCGACACGTCGACGCGCGCTTCGAGCGCGTTCAGATCGGCGTCGCCGAACACGGTCCACCATGCGCCGCGCGCGGCGGCGTCGGCTGGCATCGCGACGTGCCAGCCGGCTTGCGCGGCCGGTACTGCCGGTGCGCCCGCGTAGTGCGCGGGCACCGCGACGGCGGGCGGCGAATAGGGCGGCAGCGTCGAGCACGCGGTCAGTGCGGCGACGGCGCCGAGGGCGACGATGCGGCGAGCGAACGGGAGCGGATGAGGAAGGCGCATGGCAAGTATCTCGTGAGTCGTCGTCGATGGGTCAGCCGCGGGCGGGCGCCGGAGTGGGTGTTGACGCAGCAGGTGCGACGCCGGCCGCGCGCAGCGGCGGCACGTTGCGCATACCGGTCGCGGACGCTGGCTGCGCGGCCTGCGCGGCCTGCGCGGACGAAGCGGACGAAGCGGACGAAGCGGACGAAGCAGACGAAGCAGACGAAGCCGCAACCGGCGCCGCATCGTGCGAAGTCGACACGATCTTCACGGCTTCCCCGGCCGTGATCGCATCGCCCGGGTTGTCGATCACACGATCGGTCGCGGCGAGCCCCGCGACGATCTCGACGCGCGTGCCGAAATCCCGCCCGATCTGCACGGTCTTCAGCGCGGTTTGCCCGTTCGCGCCGACGGTGGCGACCGTCACGCCGTTCGGGCGGAACAGCAGCGCACTGACCGGCAGCTCGAGCGCCGGCGCCGCACTCGGCAAGACGAGATGCGCCTGCGCATACGCGCCGGGCATCAGCGCGCCGTCGCGGTTGTCGACGTCGATCTCGACACGCAGCGTGCGCGTGACGGGATCGATCGCGCCCGCGCTGCGCGCGACCTGCGCGGCAAACCGCCGCCCCGGATACTGCGGCGTCGTCAGGTAGACGGAGGTGCCGGCCGACACGCCGGTCGCGCTGTCCTGCGGCACATCGACGAACACGCGCAGCGTGTCCGTCTGTTCGAGATGGAACAGTTCCCCGGACAGGCCCGGGCTGCCCGGCGTGCCGCCCGCGGTGACCAGCGTGCCGACGTCGACGTTGCGTGCGGTGATCACGCCGTCGAACGGCGCGGTGACGGACTCGTACGACACGAGTTCGGCGAGATGCGCGACGTTCGCCTGCGCGGACGCGAGCATCGCGCGCTTCGCGTTCATGTCCGCGACCTTCGTGTCGGTGTCCTGCTGCGATACCGACTGCGTTTTCAGCATGTCCTGCCAACGCTGCGCGGTGGATTTCGCATAGTCGTAGTTCGCCTGCGCGCTCGCTTCGTCGGCGCGCGCCTGGCGCAACTGCGCGTCGAGATCGGGCGCCGAGATCTGCGCGAGCGTCTGGCCGGCCTTCACGTGCGTGCCGAGATCGACGCTCCAGTGCGCGATATAACCGCTTGTGCGCGCATAGATCGACGCGTCCGCATA
>NZ_BBSK01000126.1:0-10186 GCF_001319805.1 Burkholderia sp. E168m22 | reverse complement strand
GCGCGGCGCGTGCATCGATCCGCGGCACGATGCCGAGCGCGAGCAGCGCGGCGGCGAGCGCGACGGCCGCGAGCGGCACGGCCAGCGTGCGGCCGCGGCGGGGCGGCGGCGTATCGGAGGCGGCGCCGCGCGCGGCGGCCGGCACGGCTGTGGCCACGGTGGCCGCTTCGGCGGCGGGCGGCGGGGCGACGGGTTCGATCGAGTCGTTCATGATGGGTCCGGGGCGGGCGAATCGAAGGATGAGAAGGGGCGGGCGTACGCGCTCAACGCAGCGCCGGCGTATCGGGCACGGCCTGCGCGCGCCGGGCGGCCGCGGCGTCGCGACGCCGCGCGAGCCACGCGTGGACGAAGCCGAACAGCACCGGCACGAACAGCTGCGTCGACACCGTGCCGAACGCGAGGCCGCCGATCACCGCGCGGCCGAGCGGCGCGTTCTGCTCGCCGCCGTCGCCGAGGCCGAGCGCCATCGGCAGCATGCCGATCAGCATCGCGAGCGCGGTCATCACGACGGGCCGGAAGCGGGCGAAGCCGGCGTCGAGCGCCGCCTGCCACGGCGGCTCGCCGCCCGCGAGCAGTTCGCGCGCCGCGTTCACGACGAGAATGCTGTTCGCGGTCGCGATGCCGATGCACAGGATCGTGCCGGTCAGCGCGGGCACCGACAGCGTGGTACGCGTGACGAACAGCATCCATGCGATGCCGGCGAGCGATGCCGGCAGGCCGCCGACGATCACGAGCGGATCGAGCCACGACTGGAAGTTCACGACCATCAGCAGGTAGACCAGCGAGATCGCGAGCGCGAGGCCGCCGAGCAGGCCCGTGAACGACTCGTGCATCGCCTGCACCTGGCCGCGCAGCACGATCGACGCGCCGGGCGGCAGTTGCGCGCGCGCGGCGTCGACGAGCTTCGTCACGTCGCCCGTGACGCCGCCGAGGTCGCGCCCCTGCACCGACGCGAAGATGTCGAGCACCGGCTGCACGTTGTAATGCGACACCACGGCCTGCTGCGTCGCGCGCGAGAACGAGCCGAGCGCGCCGAGCAGGTTCTGCGCGGGCGCACCCGCGGCCGGGCCGCCGGCCGGCGTCTGCGGCGAGCGCGCGGTGCCGGCGGGCAGCGGCACGTTCGCGAGCGACTGCAGCGAATTCACCGTGTATTGCGGCGTCTGCACGAGCACCGGGTAGCTGACGCCGTTGCGCGGATCGAGCCAGAAGTTCGGCGTCGTCTGCGAGCTGCCGGACAGCGCGATCAGCAGGTTCTGCGCGACGTCGCGCTGTTCGAGGCCGGCCTGGATCGCCTTCGTGCGATCGACGTTCACGTTGATCGCCGGTTCGTCGCCGGGCTGCTGGATGCGCGCGTCGACGAGCCCGCGCACGCCGCGCAGCTTCGCGAGCAGCGCATTCGCGACCGCACGGTTCTGGTCGAGCTTGTTGCCGACGATCTGGATGTCGATCGGCGCGGGCAGCCCGAAGTTGAGGATCTGGCTGACGATGTCGGCCGGCAGGAACGCGAACGTCACGCCGGGGAACGACTGCGCGAGCACGTTGCGCAGCTTGGCGACGTACGCGGCGGTCGACGCGTGATCCGGCTTCAGCGTGACGAGCACGTCGGCGTCCTCGGTGCCGATCGGGTCCGACGAGTCGTACGTGAGGTTGATTCCGCTCACCGGCACGCCGATGTTGTCGAGCACGCCGGCGAGCTGGTTCGCCGGAATCACGCCGCGGATCTTCGCTTCGACTTCGTCGGTCAGCCGCGCGGTTTCCTCGATCCGCGTGCCGGTCGGCGCGCGCAGATGCAGGCGGATCTCGCCGGTGTCGACCGACGGGAAGAAGTCCTGCCCGGCGAACGCGTAGAGGCCCGTCGATGCGATGCAGGCGAGCAGGAACGCGGCCGCGAAGCGGCGGCGCCGCGCGATCGCCGCCGACAGCAGTGCGCGATAGCGCAGCCGCACGGCCTCGAAGCGATGCTCGAACGCGGCCTGGAAACGCGCCACATGCACGAGGGGCGCGAATACGCCGCGCGGCGGCCGGCCGCTGCCTTTGGCGCGCATCAGCGCCATCGCGAGCGTCGGCACCAGCGTGCGCGAGAAGAAGTACGACGCGATCATCGCGAAGATCACGGCCTCGGCGAGCGGCACGAACAGATAGCGCGCGACACCCGTGAGCAGGAACATCGGCACGAACACGATGCAGATCGACAGCGTCGACACGAAGGTCGGCACCGCGATCTCTCCCGAGCCGGTCAGGATGGCCTCCTCGAGCGGCGCGCCGAGCTCGAGATGATGCGTGATGTTCTCGATCGCGACGGTCGCGTCGTCGACGAGAATGCCGACCGCGAGCGCGAGCCCGCCGAGCGTCATGATGTTGATGGTCTGACCGAGCGCGGACAGCGCGAGCAGCGACGTGAGCACCGCGAGCGGGATCGTGATCGCGATGATCAGCGTCGCGCGCCAGCTGCCGAGGAACAGCAGGATCATCAGCGCGGTCAGGCACGCGGCGATCAGCGCTTCGCGCACGACGCCCTGGACGGCCGCCTTCACGAACACGGACTGATCGTCGAGCGGCGCGATGTGCAGCGCCTTCGGCAGCCCGGCCGCGATCTTCGGCAGCATCGCCTTCACCTGGTCAATGATCGTCAGCGTGGATGCGCTGCCGGTCTTCTCGACCGTCAGCAGCGCCGCGCGCTTGCCGTCCACCCGCACGATGTTGGTCTGCGGCGCGTAGCCGTCGCGCACGTGCGCGACGTCGCGCACGTACACGACGTTGCCGCCGATCGTCTTCACCGGCAGGTCGTTCAGCGCGGCGACCGTCTGCGTGCTGCCGTTCATCTGCACGTTGTATTCGTGCGTGCCGATCTTCGCGGTGCCGCCCGGCAGGATCAGGTTCTGCGCGTTGATCGCGTTGACGACGTCGATCGGCGCGAGCCCCTTCGCCTGCAGCGCGCGCGTATCGAGATCGACGACGATCTGGCGGATCTTGCCGCCGAACGGCAGCGGTACGGCCGCGCCCTGAACGGTCGCGAGCTGCGTGCGGATGAAGCTGTTGCCGAGGTCGTACAGCTGCTGCTCGGCGAGCGTGTCGCTCGACAGCCCGAGCTGCAGGATCGGCACCGTCGACGCGTTGTACGTGATGATGTTCGGCGGCAGCGTGCCGGGCGGCAGGATGCGCAGGATCGACGCGGCGTTGCTCGCGGCTTCCGCGATCGCGCGATTGATGTCGGCGCCCGGGTGGAAGAAGATCTTCACGACCGACACGCCGTTCAGCGACTGCGACTCGATGTGCTCGATGTCGTCGACGTCGGACGTGAGCGCGCGTTCGTAGTTCGACGTGATCCGCTTGGCCATGTCCTCCGCGGAGAAGCCGTTGTACGACCAGACGATGCTGACGACCGGAATGTCGATGCTCGGGAAGATGTCGGTGGGCGTGCGCAGCAGCGCGAGCGGCCCCGCGATGAAGATCAGCAGCGCGAGTACGACGAACGTGTAGGGCCTGCGTAACGCCAGCCGGACGATCCACATGATGGTGCTCCTCGAAGCAGGGCTCGGATGCGCATTCGATGCGACGAGCACGCAGTCTGCCGGCGCGGCGTTGACCCGACCCTGACTCGAGGATTACGAAACCGTTATCTGTGCGGGCGCGCGAGTGCGTGGCGACCGACCGGCGCCGGCGCCCAGATAACAAAACCGTAATCGAAGCCTCACCTTCAGGAAAGCGCGTGAATCGCAGAATGAATCCAACTCTTCATCGCATCGATGGGGAGCGGATGTCCGGCCTGATCTGCGGACGCGAACACGCCATCTTTGAGAGGTGAACATCATGAACAACCTGATTCGTGCAGTCCTGCTGTCCTGCGCACTGAGCGCGCCGATCGTCGCATTTGCGCAAACCACCGACCATGCGGTTACCCGCGCCGAGGTGCGTGCCGATCTCGTCCGCGTCGAAAAGGCCGGTTATCGGCCCATCGGCAGCGATCCGTACTATCCCGAAGACATCCAGGCCGCGGAAGCGAAGGTCGTCGCGCAGCAAGCGCAATCGGCCGCTGCCCAGCCGACCGACGCGGCCAGGACGGCGACATCGTCGCTCGCGTCGCTCGACACGCAGCCGTTGTACGAGCATCACTGAGCGCGTTCGGCGCCCGCCGTCGGCAGCCCGGCGGCGGATCGTTCAACGGACGGCGCACATGCCGCCGCGCGTCAGTTCTCGCCTTTCTCGAGCACGTTCTGCGTGAGCGCGATCGACGGAATCGTCGGCTTGAGCAGCGCGCGGCGCGCGCGACGGCTCAGCCACTTCCAGCCGGCCACGAGCAGCAGCGCGACCAGCGGGATCGACGCGATCGTCCACGTCCCGTTCGGATAGTCGAACGCCATCAGCACCAGCACGCCGAGCAGGAACAGCAGCGTGAGCCACGACGTGACGGGCGCGCCCGGCATCCTGAACGATACGTCCTCGACCTCGCCGCGCCTGACCGCGGCGCGGAACTTCATCTGGCACACGACGATGAAGCCCCAGGTGCTGATGATGCCGAGCGACGCGATGTTCAGCACGATCTCGAACACGCTCGACGGCACGAGATAGTTGAGCAGCACGCCGACCACGTAGATCGCGACCGTCACCAGAATGCCCGCGTACGGCACGGATTGCCCGCTCATTCGCGCGAGGAACGCGGGGGCGGAGCCGCCCATCGACAGCGAACGCAATACGCGCCCGGTCGAATACAGGCCGGAGTTGAGGCTCGACAGCGCGGCCGTGAGCACCACCAGGTTCATCACCGAGCCGATGCCCGGCACGCCGAGCGCGCCGAAGAACGTGACGAACGGGCTCTGGCCCGCCTTGTACGCGCTCCACGGCAGCAGGCAGACCAGCAGCACGACCGATGCGACGTAGAAGATCGCGATGCGCCAGATCACGTTGTTGATCGCGCGCGGCAGCACCTTGCGCGCGTCCTTGCATTCGCCGGCGGCCGTGCCGACCAGTTCGACGCCCGCGAACGCGAACACCACACCCTGCACCAGCACCAGCGCCGGCATCAACCCGTGCGGGAAGAACCCGCCGTTGTCGGTGATCAGATGCATGCCGGTGCCATGGCCGGCCACCGGCATGCCCGTGCCGAGGATCGCCGTGCCGATCACGAGAAACAGCACGATCGCGGCGACCTTGATCAGCGCGAACCAGAATTCCATCTCGGCGAACCACTTCACGCCGATCAGGTTCATCGTCGCGACGATGCAGAGCGCGACGAGCGCGAAGATCCACTGCGGCACGGCCGCGAACGGCGCCCAGTAATGCATGTAGAGCGCGACGGCGGTGATGTCGACGATGCCGGTCATCGCCCAGTTCAGGAAGTACATCCAGCCGGCGACGAACGACGCCTTTTCGCCGAGGAATTCGCGCGCGTACGACACGAAGCTGCCGCTGCTGGGGCGATGCATCACCAGCTCGCCGAGCGCGCGCAGGATCAGGAACGAAAACGCGCCGCAGACCAGATAGACGATCGCGAGCGCCGGGCCGGCGGCCTGCAGCCGGGCGCCGGCCCCGAGGAACAGCCCGGTGCCGATGGCCCCGCCGATCGCGATCATCTGCACCTGTCGATTGCCGAGGGTCTTGTGATAGCCGGCTTCGTGCGATTCGAGCCAGCTGCGTTTGTCGGTTTCGCCGGTTGTCGACGGTTCGGGAATCGATGCCATGACGGTATCCTCGCGCACGGATGGGATTGAATTCATCCCGATCGCGGGACGATCGGGACCACCGGTACCGGCGGACTCGCGCGCGGAATCCGGCGTGCTCGTCCTGATCGCGATTCGTCGGACGTGACGAAAGGCACGGTACGTCGCGAACGTATTCAGCCGTAATTCCCGCCACAAACGGAATGCAAATTTGGACTGGGCGTGTTCGAATCCGCGCATAACGGCCGCGGCGATGGGTGAACCGGTTAGGTAATTTGGTGCGCCGGCGCGCACTGCGAGGGCAACGGTTACCGATGGTGCCGGTTCATGCACCGAAATGAGGAATTCGGTTCGCCGAAGGGTTCGCTGAAATGTCCGGCTCATGCCGGTGGGGCAAGCGTTTCCCGGCGATGGCCCGGTTTTTGCTGGAGTGGTGTCGGCCGCGCAATCGTTGCGCGCAGCCCGACGACATACCAGACAAGGAAGATTCACCGTGAGCCCGACGACCCGACCGTTCCCCCGACGCACCTGGCTGGCTGCGCTGTTCGCCGCCCCCGTGATCGCGCTGTTCGCCGCCGCGCCGGCCCATGCCGATGCGCTCGACACCATCGCGAAAAACGGCACGCTGCGCGTCGCGGTGCCCGAGGACTATCCGCCGTTCGGTTCGGTCGGCACGGACATGCAGCCGCAGGGCTACGACATCGACATGGCAGGACTCCTTGCCAAGTCGCTCGGCGTCAAGCTGAAGCTGGTGCCCGTGAACAGCGCGAACCGGATTCCGTACCTGACGACCAACAAGGTCGACATGGTGATCTCGTCGCTCGGCAAGACGCCGGAACGCGAGAAGGTCATCGACTTTTCGAGCGCGTATGCACCGTATTTCCAGGGCGTGTTCGGGCCGTCCGACGTGAAAGTGAGCACGCCGGCCGACCTCACCGGCAAGACGGTCGGCGCCACGCGCGGCGCGCTCGAGGAGATCGCGCTGTCGCAGCTCGCGCCGAACGCGACGATCAAGCGCTTCGAGGACAACAACGCGACGATCCAGGCGTTCCTGTCGGGGCAGGTCCAGTTGATCGCGGCCGGCAACATCGTCGCGGCGGCGATTCTCGCGAAGAATCCGCCGCGCCGCCCCGAGGTGAAGTTCGTGATCAAGAATTCGCCGTGCTTCGTCGGCGTCAACAAGAACGAACCGCGCCTGCTCGCGAAGATCGACGATGCGATCGCGCATGCGAAGCAGGACGGCTCGCTGGGCGAGATGTCGCGCAAGTGGCTCGGCCAGCCGTTGCCGGCCGGACTGTGACGCATCGCCGTGTCGCCTGATACGTCGCCGCGGCCGGGGTGCCCGGCGTGGCGCGTGTCGTTGTCCGAACCCGAATTCATCTCCTTCCCATGAGCTACCAGCTTCAATTCGGCGAACTGTCCGAGTACGTCGGCGTGTTCGCGAGCGGCGCGGCGATCACGCTCGCGCTGACCGCGGTCGCGACCGTGCTCGGCGTGGCGGTCGGCGTGCTCGGCGCGGCCGCGTACAGCGCCGACGCGCGGGCGGCCGTGCGCTTGCGCCCGCTGATCGGCGCGTACGTCGAGGCGATTCGCAATACGCCGTTCGTCGTCCAGCTGTTCTTCATCTTCTTCGGCTTGCCGGCGCTCGGCGTGCACATCGACGAATACACGGCCGCGATCCTCGCGATGACGCTCAATCTCGGCGCGTACTCGGTCGAGATCGTGCGCGCGGGCGTGGCCGCCGTGCCGAAAGGGCATCTGGAGGCCGCGTCCGCGCTGGCGATGTCGCGCGCGCAGATGCTGCGCCACGTCGTGCTGCCGCAGGCGCTCGCCAAGGTGTTTCCCGCGCTGTCGAGCCAGATCGTGATCACGATGCTCGGCTCGGCCGTCGTGTCGCAGATCTCGGTGGCCGACCTGACCTACGCGGCCAGCTACATTCAGTCGCGCAACTTTCGCGCGTTCGAGACGTACTTCGTGATCACGCTCGCGTATCTGGCGATGGCGCTGCTGCTGCGCGCCACCCTCGGCGCGATGGGCCGCCGCCTGTTCACCCGCCGCGTGCGAGGTGCGCGATGACCGATTTCACATTGGGGCAGATTCTCGCGAACCTGCTGCTGGCCGCGCGCTGGACGATCGTGCTGTCGATCGTGTCGTTCGTGACGGGCGGCCTCGTCGGCCTCGGGCTGCTCGTGATGCGCGTGTCGGGCTCGACGGTGCTGCGCGGCATCGCGAAGCTCTATATCGAAGTGTTCCAGGGCACCCCGTTGCTGATGCAGCTGTTCATCGTGTTCTTCGGCCTGCCGCTCGTCGGGCTCGACGTGCCGCCGTGGGTCGCGGCCACGGCGGGGCTCACGTTCTTCACCAGCGCGTATCTGGCCGAGATCTGGCGCGGCTGTGTCGAGGCCGTGCCGAAAGGGCAGTGGGAGGCGTCGGCCAGCCTGGCGATGAGCTACGTCGAGCAATTGCGTCACGTGATCCTGCCGCAGGCCGCGCGCATCGCGATCGCGCCGACGGTCGGTTTCGGCGTGCAGGCCGTGAAGGATACGGCGCTGGTGTCGATCATCGGCTTCACCGAGCTGACGAAGGTCGGCATCGCGATCTCGAACGCGACGTTCCGGCCGTTCGTCGTGTATGGCCTCGTCGCGCTGATCTATTTCGCGCTCTGTTATCCGCTTACCCGTTATGCGCGCACGTTGCAAAGGAGATGGCATGCCGCTCGTTGAAACCCGGGGTCTCGAAAAGAACTTCGGCACCCACCATGTGCTCAAGGGCATCGATTTCTCCGTCGAGCGCGGGCAGGTCGTCTCGATCATCGGCCGCAGCGGCTCGGGCAAGAGCACGCTGCTGCGCACGCTCAACGGGCTCGAGAGCATCGACGCGGGCACGATTTCGGTCGACGGCGAACGCGTCGATGCGCGGCACGCGGACCTGCGCGCGCTGCGGCTGAAGGTCGGCATGGTGTTCCAGCAATACAACCTGTTTCCGCACCTGAGCGCCGGCCAGAACGTGATGCTCGCGCAGTCGGTGGTGAAGAAGGCGCACCGCCAGCAGGCGCGCGCGATCGCCGAACTGATGCTCGAGCGCGTCGGCCTCGGCGACAAGTTCGACGCGTTTCCGGAACAGCTGTCGGGCGGCCAGCAGCAGCGCGTGGCGATCGCGCGGGCGCTCGCGATGAAGCCGAGCGTGCTGCTGTGCGACGAAATCACGTCCGCGCTCGATCCGGAGCTCGTCGGCGAGGTGCTGGGCGTGGTCGAGCAACTCGCGCGCGAGGACATGACGCTGATCATGGTCACGCACGAGATGAACTTCGCGCGTGCGGTGAGCGACCGGATCGTGTTCATGCACCAGGGGCGTGTGTGGGAGAGCGGGACGGCCGACGAGATCTTCGAGCGGCCGCAGACGGTGGAGTTGACGCGGTTTCTGGGCAGCGTGCGAAACACGGAAACCGTGACGCGCTGACCGACACCGCCGTGCGGCCCGGCCGCGATAGATGACAGGACCGTAATCGAAGCCTCACCTTCCGGACAGCGCGCGAATCGCAGAATGGACACCACTCCTCATCGCATCGATGCGGAGCGGATGTCCGGCCTGATCTGCGGACGCTAACACGCTATCTTCGAGAGGTGAACATCATGAACAAGCTGATTCGTGCGGTATTGCTTTCCTGTGCGCTGAGCGCACCGATCGTCGCATTCGCGCAATCTGCCGACCATCCGGTCACGCGCGCCGACGTGCGCGCCGATCTGATTCAGGCGGAGCGCGACGGCACGCTGCCGACGTCGAACTGGGACTATCCGCCGAGCACGCAGACGATCGCGCGCAATCGCGAGCTGTATGCAATCGCGCATGGCGACCGGCCCACGGCAATGGCCGCGACGTCGTCGGCCACCGTGTCGACCGCGAGCGCGCAATGAAGCGGGGCGCCGTATCGACATGCGTGGTCGGGCTGGCGATCGCCGCGTGGCTCGCGGCGGCCGCGGCCCCGGCTTTCGCGCGCGGGCAGCCGCTACTGCCCGATGACGACGGCGGGCGCGCCAGCGTGCTGCACGGACTGAATCCCGAATTCGACCCGCACCGCCATACAGTCGACACCCGGCCGGCGCACGCTCACGCCGCGCCCATCAACCGCGCGCCGAGCGCGATCCCGCGCGCGGCGATCGCTGCGCTGGCGGCGCGCTGACGGGCGTCCCAGCCCACCAGCGCGGCATCGAACGCGGCGCCGCGTGCGACGTCGCGCACGGCTTCGGCGAGGCCGACCGCGTCGTCCGCCGCTTTCGCGACGCCCGCCGCCGTGTGCGGGCGCACCATGCATGCGGCATCGCCGAGCAGCACCGCGCGCCCGACAGCCATCCGCTCGACCGCGAGATCGAGGATCGCCTGCGCGAACGGCGCGGCGGTTGCATCGACGAGCGCGGCGAGCATCGGCGCGAGCATCCGGTCGGCGGCGTCGACGAGTTCCGCGCGATGGTCGTCGCGCATCGCGCCGGGCGGCAGCGACCCGTCGCGCTGCGTGCCGTCGCGCGCAACGA